>DAPKRP010000881.1:0-4120 GCA_031800515.1 Polyangiaceae bacterium LLY-WYZ-14_1
GATGAGGGTGCGGCGGCGGTCGACGATGAGGCACTTGGCGTGGAGGCTGACCCAGGGCGGGCCCTTCCGGGCGGTCCGGGGGTCGTAGAAGAGGGCGGGCAGGTAGCGGGGGTCGGGCCAGTTGTCGTCGACGAAGCGCTGGACGGCGGCGGCGGCGGCGCGCTCGGCGGCGGGGTCCGTCGTCTCTTCCGCCGGGGTGTTGAGGAAGATGCTGGCGCGGACGCCGCGGTCGCGGATGGCCTCGCAGAGGGGGCGCAGGAGCTCCTTGCCGTGGTCGAAGCTGTAGCCGGCGATGAGCACGGTTTCCCGCGCGGTGCGGAAGAGCTCCCGGACCACGGACGCCGTGTCCCGGGCGAGGGCCTGGGTCGTCTCCGGGCCGGTCCAGACGACCTCCAGGTCCCGGATGCGGTGCGCCTCCCGCTGCGCCAGCACCTGGTCCAGGGTGACGGCCACGGTCTCGGCGCTGCGGCCGCCGAGGACGGCCAGGATCGCCTCGGACTGGGGCGGCCTGATGTTCAACGCCGCAAGCGCCGCGCTGGTGACGCCGGGATGCGGGTCGCTCTCCCGGATGCGGTCCCGTAGCGCCCGGAGGGCCCAGGTTGCCACCTTGGTCAGGTCCGGCGGCCCCGGCTCCGGCGGCGACCCATCGTCGAGCGACGCGCCGTCCAGCGACGCGTCGGCGGACGTCCGGCCCGCCGGCGTCCGTTCCGCTGGCGTCGGCTCCCCCGAGCCCTCCCCGCCGCTCACGGCCGCTCCGAGAAGAACGCGAGCTCGGGGTCGCGCCCGACGGTAGGGACGACGAGGGCCCGGTCGAGGTAGCGGTTGAACCGCTCGCAGGAGCATTCGGCGATGAACAGGCACCCGTGGCAGGCCGCCCCCTCGAGGTACCGGTCCGACTCCTCCTGGTTCGGGGCGTGTCCGGCGCAGACGGGATCGTTCGCGCAGAGCCGCCCGAGCTCCCAGGCGTAGCGAAGGTGCGCCCGGATCCGCCGGCCCTGATCGACGAGCCCGCCGAGGGTCCCCTCGGTACCGGTGGAGCCGGTCATGAGCAAGACCCCCGCCATCGGTGTCGGGTCCTTCGACGACGGGCCCGCGTAGATGCGCTCGCTGATCGCGCTGGCCGAGTAGCCGCACTCGAGGCTGATGGCGGACACCAGCAGGTGCGATAAGGAGTGGAGCAGATAGAAGCGCACCCCGGGAAACGGCGGCATCGCGTCGGGCTGGTCGAAGGTCTGGGTCCAGGCGTCGTACCCCGCTGCGAGCTCGCGCTTCCGCGCGACCACCGCGGGCCGGGCCTCCCAGGCCTGAAGCGCGGCCTCGTCCAGCACGACGAGCACGCCCTCCCCGTTCACCTGGGTGGCGGGCAGCCAGTCCTGCGCCAGCGTGAGCTTCGCGGTCCGCACCCCGAGATCGAGCTCCCCCTGGAGATCCGGCGTGATCGACTCGAGCCGGGTGAATCCCACCTGGACGACGGTCTTTCGGAGCTTGGAGGCGAGGATCACTCGAGAGACGCCCCGGGGCAGGTCGGGGTCCCGGGCCCGCCGGGCGAAGAACCTCGCATCGGGCGGCGGGAGCTCCCCGGCTTCTTCGACGGGCTGTTGGAGAAACTGTACGTACTCGGCGGTGCGGAGGGGCTTGCGGGGGCTCGCCCGCCCTTCCCGCTTCGCCGTGATGGCCGCCAGGACCTCCGCCTTGTCGAACCCGGCGAGGGCCTCTTTCACCGGCGGCACCAGCAGCAGCGTATCGATGGTCTCCGGCGTCCCGACCTGGAGCACCACCCACTGGCTCGTGACCGCGTCCTCGAGCTCCTTCCCCGGCTCGGGCACGGAGAGGGCGCTGGTGACCTGAGGGAAATAGGAGTTGCTGGCGGTTCTCACCAGGAGCCGCGCGTTTTCCTCGCAGGGCTCCCCGGCGTCCTTCCCCCCAAGCCACGGCCGCGCCCCGCTACAAGGCATCACCCGCTGCTTCGCCATGGCCGCGCTCAATCTCGCCGAGGCGCCGCAGGACGCACACTGGACCTCGATCTCGGAGAAGTCGCCGGTGGCCCCTTCCACCAGCCGCAGCCGGGGCGCCGCGCAGGTCGACCGACCCGCGTGGGCGAAGCGGATCCAAGGGAAGTCGTCGCAATGCCCCCGGCGACAGGCCGCGACGAAGCGGACCGGCACGGTCTCCCAGGACTGGCGGCTGCCGACGTCGCAGGGGTGGTGATAGCGCCCGTTCTTGATCGGGAGACCGTCCTTGCGGACGAGCGCCCGGCACCGGGGGTTCTGGCAGAGGAACCAGCGCGGGAACTCGACCACCTGGATCCCCGCGAACTTCGACGGGCTCGCGTCGTCGCCCAGGGGCGGCTCGACGAAGGGCTCGCTCGCCGAGAGCTCCAGGCCCAGCTGCTTGAAGCGCTCGGCGATGAAGTCCCGTAGCCGGGGCTCTTCGATCCGCCGGGCACCCTTCTTTTTGTCGAAGGCCCAGTAGTCGAGGCCGCCGACCAGCACCGCCTGATCGACCAGGTCGAGCATCGCCCCGGGCCCGAAGGTCGTGATCACCTGGCTGCCCCGAACCCGGCCGTCGGGCTGCGCCGCTGCCTTCTTCCTGCCGCCGTAGGCCATCAGCCGCCCCCCAGCTCGCCGCGTTCGAGCCACAGGTGAACCTGCCCCTCGACGTCCCGCATGGACGTCGGAGCGGCGAACTTCCGTTCGTCCGAGGTCAGCGGGAGCTCCTCCTCCGTGACCATGAAGAGCAACGCCTTCTTCGCCTTGCCCTCCCGATCGAAACGGGAATACACGCGGAGGGACCCCGCCTCGCTTTGCGCCGTCGTCACGATCTGCTCCCAGGCATCGACCAGGTTGCGCGCGCGGGCACGAAGATCCCCGGTCAGGCGCCGCAGGGACGGCGCGTCCGCGTTCCCCGAGCCGGCCCGATGGACCCGCTCTGCCAGCGCGTCCGCCGCCGCCAGCGCCCGCTCCTTGTGCTCCGCGACCCGCATGGCCCCGTCCGCCGGAGTCAGGGCGAGCTCCCCAAGCCGCGCCATCGCCACGAGCGCCCCGGCGAGCCCCCGGTCGAGGGCGGGGCCCGAGAACGGGGTCAGGCTGTTCGCTTCGACGAAGCGATAGAAGCTCTCGTGGTAGCTCCCGAAGCGCTCGTAGTGGGAGCGGTCGCGGGGCTTCGACAGGTTGAACACGGTCACGACGAGCCCGGGATGCCGCCGGCCGACGCGACTCGACGCTTGGATGTACTCCGCCGTCGTCTTCGGCTGACCGGCGACGACCATGAGACCCAGCCGGTCGATGTCGACCCCGACGGAGATCATGTTGCTCGCCAGAAGCACGTCGACGGGGTCCTTGTCCTTGTCGACGTAGTGGGCGTCGAGGCGCGCCTTGGCCCGCTTGATCTCCCCGGCGTTCCGGCGGGAGGTGAGCTCGACGGGCTCTTCCTGCACCTTGCGCTCGGCGAACCACGGGTGAGGACCGGCCAGGTCTTCGGGGCGCTTCTCCGGCGCCTGGAGGGCCCTCGTTCGGACCTCGTCCTCGACCAGGCGGCGCATCCCGCCGAGCTCCCGGAGCGCGTTGAAGTATCCGGTCAGGGTCAGGTACGGGTCCGCCGGGGACGCCTCGCCCGCCGCCGGGTCGTGCTGCCGCATCGCGCCGGCCAGAAGCGCCGTGTACACGCGGAGCAGAAGGCTCTTCATCGATCGCCCCTGCCCGGCCACACCCAGGTAGAGCCTTCCGGGGGCGTCGCCCTCGACCGTCGCGAACCAGGACTCGGATTCGTCGACCCCCGGCGGCGGGAACACGGCGACGTCGGTCCGCCCGAAGAGCGCCCGGATCTGATCCCGGGCCCGGCGCACCGTCGCCGTCGACGCCAGGATCTTCGGCTTGGACGCCGGCGTGGGCCCAGGGCGCTCCGCCAACCACTCGATGGCCGTCTCGTAGAGCCCGACCATCGTCCCGAGGGGTCCCGAGATCAGGTGGAGCTCGTCCTGCACGATGAGCTCGGGCGGCACGAGGCCGTCCGGCAGTTTCCCGGCGCGCTTCGGGGTCGCGTCCATCGGCCCGAAGAACTGCGCGACGGCGCCCCGGTCCTCCGGCGCCGCCATCCCCTGCACCCGCCCGAAGAGGGCCCC
>DAPKRP010000882.1:0-4480 GCA_031800515.1 Polyangiaceae bacterium LLY-WYZ-14_1
CCCCTCGCCTGCACCCTGGAAGACCCGGACCACGGCGTCCGCCTGGAACGCCGCGGCGCCATCGACATCTGGATCCTGGACCGGGAGGCGCGGATGAACGCCTTCGCCCGTTCGACGGTCCGGCGCCTCGGGCAGCTCGCCCGGGAGCGGGCGGACGATCGGACCTTGCGGGCCGTCGTCCTGATCGGCGCCGGGGACCGGGCGTTCTGTGCCGGCGCCGATCTCAAGGAACGGCGGGGGATGACCGAGGAGGACGTTCGGGACCTGCTCGGCCTCTATCGGGAGACCCTCGGGGCGATCGACCGCTTTCCCCGCCCGGTGATCGCGGCGATCAATGGCGTCGCCCTGGGCGGCGGGCTCGAGCTCGCCCTCGCCGCGGACCTGCGGGTCATCGCGCCCCAGGCGACCATCGGCCTGACGGAGACCAGCCTGGGCATCATCCCCGGTGCCGGCGGCACGCAGCGGCTCACCCGGCTGGTCGGCCCAGCCCGGGCCAAGGAGCTCATCCTGTTCGCCCGCCGTCTCGGGGCCGAGGAAGCCCTGGGGCTCGGACTGGTGAACGCGGTGCTCCCGGGGGATCGACCGACCCTCGAGGCGGCCCTCGCCTATGCCGCGCCTCTCGCCGAGGGGGCGCCCCTCGCCTTCGCCGCGGCCCTCGAGGCCATCGACGCCGCCGTCGAATCGCGCCTCGAGGAAGGGCTCACCGCAGAGCGCCGCTGCTACGAGCGGACCCTGGTCTCCGAGGATCGCCTCGAGGCCCTGGCCGCCTTCGCCGACAAGCGCTCCCCCCGGTTCCGTGGGGTCTGAACGGGGCGGCTGCCGTCCGGGGGGCGTCATTCCAGGGTCAGCGACCAGCGGGCGCGCGTCGGAGGCCCGTCGTAGGTCGGGAAGCGCACCTGCCGGGCCGCTCCCCGGAGGCAGGCGCCGGCCTCTCCCGAGGCGACGGCGGCCGGTCCCCGAAGCCGCACCCCGTCGACCTGTCCGTCGGAACCCACCTGGAGGTCGAAGACCAGCCGACCGCGCACCGGCGCCTCCCCCGCCGCCAGGACGAGGCATCGCTGGAAGCGGCCCATCGCGCCGCCCATCGCCTGGTCGACCTGGCTCGGCGCGAGCTGGGCCTCACCCCCCGCGGCGGCGAGGTCGAGCTCCCGGGGACCGTCGAGGGCGTCGAGGTCGTCGCCTTCGGCGACTTCGGGACCGAGGCCTTCCCCTCCGGCCTTGGCGCCGGGCTCGGGGGACCGCGCCCGCCGCCGCCGGCGCCTCCGAGGTCGGCGCCGGTCCTCCTCGTCGGCCTCCTCCCCGGCGGAGAGGGCGTCGCCGAGGCCGGCGTCCGGGGACCCCTCCGCCGAGGCGTCGGTTCCTCCGGCGAGGAGATCGATGGGGAGGGCGTCGTTCCGGGCGGCGACGATCACCCCGACCCAGACGGCCGATGCCAAGGCGAAACCGGCGAGAAACCTGGCCATCGGGGGCCGTCTATCACGCGGGTGAGGCGGGTGCTCGGGACCCTTGACCACGTTTCGGCACCCCGATAGTTTCCGCGAACCGTGCGCTCCCCGACGCCCGCTTCCTTCTTGGCGTTCGCCGTTCTTACCGGCCTGACGACGCTCCTCTTCGCCGCGTTGCCGGCCCCGGTCTCCCAGGCCCAGGACGACGAGGTCGACTGGGGCTTCGAAGGCGGCAACGGTGGCGAGGCGGCCGCGCCCGGGGAAGACCCGCTGGTGGGCACGGATACCCGCCGGGGCGTCGACCCCTTCCGGGACCTGCCGCAGCCGGGCCGGCTTCTCGGTCGCCTCGGCGTGGGCGTCGGGGTCCGCCTGGGCAGCGACGACTCCTTCGACCAGGACGTCCTCGCACCGCCCTTCGTCGAAGCCCTGGGCGGCTACGTCTTTTCCGGCAGCGGTCTCTGGCGCCACGGCGTGACCCTGGAAGCCTCCGTCGGGCTGCTGAGCGACGGTCCCGCCGTCGCGGAGGTCCAGCCCTTCGGCCAGTACGCCTTCAACCTGTCTTATCTGGCGTACTTCCGGCTCGGAATGGACCTGGTGTTCCACGCCCGCATCGGTCCGACCATCGCCCTCAGCGGGACCAACACCCAGGAGGTTCAGGGCGCCTTCCTGGTCGAGGAAACCCAGTTCGAATGGACCTGGGGCGGCGAGGTCCACGGGGGCGTTCAGTACAATCTGCTGGCCGGCTTCGGCGTCTACGGGGACCTCGGGGTCGCCATCTACGCCGGCGCCGGCGAGACCGTCCATCCCATCGTCGCCGTCAGCGCCGGCGCGGTCATCGACTACGAGCTCATCCAGTGAACCCCCGCTTGTCTTCCTCGCCCCGGAATCCCGTCGGACCCCGCGCGCCGCGCTGGCTGAGCCGGCTGGTGCTTCCCGCCGGCCTCTTCTTCTTCCTCGGGGGAACCACGCCCGGGTCCGTCGGCTCCTGCGACGACACGGACAACTTCGCGGACTTCACCGAGTTCTGCGTCACCTCCGGTCAGATCGAATGCAACCGGCTTCGGATGCTGGCCAGCCAGCAACCGCCCGCGGTGCCCCGATGCGCCGAGGTCGGCCCCGGCACCCGCTGCTTCGACGAGGCCTTCTGCAACAACATCATCGCCGAGTGCCAGCAGCAGGCCGCCGGGGGATGGGCCGCCTTGAGTCCCCTCTGCGTTCCCCCGCCCACCGTCACGCTGGCGAGCAACTGCATCGCGGCGCTTCAGTTCACCTCCCTGGAGACGCCGGAGAGCAACATCCCCCAGTGCCAACCGAACAACCTGTGCAGCAACTGAGCGGCACGGAAGACGCGATGTTCCCACGCCGATCCCGGTCTTTTCTTCTCCTTCCCACGCTGGCCATCCTGGCCGCCGGCGCGCTGGGGGCCTGCGCCGCCTTCCAGGACAAGGCGGAATACGGCGCCTACCGCACCTATCGGTTGACGGAAGCGGAGCGCCCCCGGCTGCTGGCCGCCCAACGCTACGTGTCGACCTACCCGGACGGGGAATGGGTCGACGTCGTCCAGGCGGAGCGGACGGAACGGGAGACGGCCGTCTACCAGCAGGTCGCCGCGAAGACGGACCGGGCAGAACGCATCCAGGGGCTGGAATTCTACCTCGCCGCCTACCCGGAAGGCCGCTACGCCGGCGTCGCCGAACAGCGCCTCAGCGCCGATCGGATCGCCGAACAGGAAGAACGGGAACGGATCGCCGCCGCGGAAGAAGAGGTCGAACGCCAGCGGGAGGAAGCCCTGGAACGCCGCCGGACCTGGGTGACCCGGGCGACGCAGTTCTGGGGGGAGACGCTGCTGACCCTGGAAAACTGGGGCAGCCCCATCGCCGCGGTGGCCCGGCGGAACGAGCGCTTTTCGGAGAACTTCGGCAACAGCCCTCGTCCTCGTTGCTCCCGCCAGGAATGCGTGAAGTTCTACGAGCTGCCCTACGGCATCCGGGTTCCCGGGGGCACCCGGATCGAGCGGGCGATGAACGTCACCCTCCGGCTGCGTTTCGAAGAAGGCAAGCTCGAAGCGACCGAGGTGCTCTACCCGAACAAGGGCTTCTCCCGCTGGTACGAAAACGAAGACGAAGACCGGGACGAGCAGATCATCGACGAAGACCCGGCCTCGCGGCAGAAGGCGGTCGACTGGGCCCTCGAGCGCATCATGCCGCTCATCGAACAGTTCGCCGCGAACGCCCAGCCGATGGAGCAGGCCAGCCTGGACATCATCGATCCGCTGACCGTCGACGCGCCGGAAGAAGCCGAGGCCATCGCCGGGGTCAGCGACGAGCCCGAGCCCGAGCCGGAGCCGGAGCCGGAGCCGGAGGCCGAAGAAGAGGGCGGCGCCCTCACCCAGGAGCAGCTCCGGGAGCTCTGCGCCGGCGACCAGTCTGCCCTGACGGAAGAACAGCGGACCGAATGCCTTCTGCTCTCCGCCGCCGGCGAGGAGCAGGAAGGGGACATTCTCCCCGGCCGTCTCGACGGGGACGAAGACGACGAAGAAGAGGTCGAAGAACCGGAAGAGCCCCAGTTCTATCCGCCGGAGGTCATCCGCGCGGTCCGGACCGAGGACTTGGAGGTGCTGGTCTTCATCGCCCCGGTCCAGGCGCAGGGCGAGGCCGCCTACGACGGCTTCGTGATCCGCCACGTGCCCGGCGACGACGAAGAAGCGGAAGGGGAAGACGGGGCGAGCGAGGCCGGGGCCGACGCCGGCTGAGAAGTCGATGGGAGGCGCCTTGGCGGTCGGGGACGCTGGGGCCGCTCCCTTGACCGGCCCGGCGTTGGCGGATCACAACCCCACCAGGATGGCCGGCCGGCCCACGTCCGAAGGCTCGACGAACCCGGGCGCCGCCCCGGATCCGGGACGGGCCAACGCAGACCCGAAGCGCCGGAAGGCGCAGGCGGCGCCGGGCGGCTCCCGGCGTGCGGGCCCACGCCCCGTGGACCGGGGGCGCCGCCCCGGGGGCTCCGATGGCGCGCCCGCGGCCTCCGATGGCGCC
>DAPKRP010000883.1:0-3414 GCA_031800515.1 Polyangiaceae bacterium LLY-WYZ-14_1
CCATCCTGACCGCGGCGGGATGCGGACGAGGAGCCCGGCGCAAGCGCTGACGTCGGTCCGGTGCTTCGGCACGAGCGGTCCAGGGAAAGTCCCGTCAGGATGGGATCCGATGGAGCAAGCCTCGATGGACCGGGGGCGACGACGATGAGCACCGACGCCGACCTCCCCTTGGGCCTGCCGCCGGAGCTCGGCGAGCCGGTGTCGGCGGTCCAGGAGGCGCAGCGGAAGCCAGGCTTCCGCTGGCACACGATCGACCGCCTCTCCTTCCTCGAGGTGGCCGGCGCCCGCTACTTCCCGACGCCGGAGGCCCGGGCCGGCCGGCGGGTTCGCCGCGGGGGCCAGGGGCGCTGGCTCGCCGTGCTCCTGGTCGTTTTGCCCGTCCTCGGGCTTGCGGACACCTGGGTGAGCTCGGATTCCCTGACCTCGAAGCTCGGGCTGACGCTGGTGCTGGCGCTCATCGCGGCCCTCGGGGTCTTCGTCTACCGTGCCCTCGGGCCCGAGGAGGTGGTGGTCCCCGGGATCGCTCGAGCCGGGCTCTACGTGTTCCCGGAATACCTGGTGTTCTGGCTGCCTCGGGCCGATCGGGACGAGCTTCGACTCGTCGTGCCACGGGGGCAGGTTCGACGATTCCTCCGGAGCGGGGACGCCGGGGACGCCGAAGACGCCGGGAACGCCGACGACCTCGACGGGCGGGACGCCGCCACGCTCATCGTGGCCTTCGAGCGGCGATCCGGGGAGCTCGACCAAGCGCCGACGGGTCTGCCCGCCCCGGCTCCCGCGGACCTCGCCTGGCTCGAGCGCTGGCGGGAGACGGGCCGGCTGGACGGGGCGGCGTAGGGCTGCAGCCCGCTCCCGAGGGCTCGCGAGGGATAGCTCAACACCCCCTAATCGCAGCGGGTCTCGGCCAAGCCGAGGTCCTGGACCACGGCGTCCCCGAGGCTGGCCTCGTGGAGGACGATCCGGTCGAGCTGATGGAAGTCCCCCCGGGCAGCCATCCCCAACGTGTAGACGCCCGGCTCGGCGACTTCGACGTGGACCTCGTGGGGGTCGTTGTCGCTGGTGCGGGCGGACCACCGCCAGTCCAGGGCGCTCGAGCTGTAGACCTTGAAGTAGCCGTCCCGACTGCTGCCCTCCGGGCACCGCACCCGGCGCACGTCGTCCCGGGCCTCGACCATCCCGGTGAACTCGTCGTCGTTGCAGCGCGGCCGGGGATAGACGCGGCGCTGGTCGTCGGCGGGCCCTTTGAAGGCGAAGAAATCGGCGACGTCCGGGAAGCGGAACCAGGTGTCGTTGTGCTCCGTCGGTGTGTTTCCGCGGCCGACCCGATTTCGGATCTGCAAGAGATAGAGCCCGGGGTCGTCGAAGCGAAGCCGCACCTCGAAGCGCCCCCGGGACGTGTTCTGATTATTCGACCCGTCCGTCCACTCGACGAAAAACCCACCGGAGGCGTCCCCGTCCGACCCGACCGACCAGGCCTCCGTGACCGGCAGACTCTCCGCCTCGATCACCAAGACGCCGTCCACCGCCTCGAAGTCGCAGGCCCCGCTGCCGTCCACGGGTGACGGAGCGCCCCCATCATCCCCACAGGCCGCCGCGCCCAGCGCGCCGACGAGGATCAACCTCCGACACACATCGACGACCCCATCCAACCCCTGTGCCCGCATCCCGACCATGCTCCAGCAGGAACAAAACGTTCTCCTTCTGCGCCCCTGAAGGACGGGCCCGGCGAAGGCGACGACCGGAGACCAGGGTAGAGGTCCGAGGTGCGGTATCGGTGAGTGGGGTGTCTGGACGTCGGCGAATGAGGGCAAAGCCGAAGCTGACCCTGGCGCGCGAAGGCCCGCGACGCGTGGGCGTCTGCGTCTCGATCTGGGTGCCCTTGGTTGCGTTTCGAACTGTCCGAGCCGATTCTCATGTCATGGGGCCTTGGTGCGGACGTTTTGGCGGGTTGACGCTCGCCATCCTGGTCACGGCATGTGCGCGCAGCGGGAGGCCGGGAACCGAGGAGAGGGAAGCCGATGCTGGGCAAAGGATGGATGCCGGGGGCCCGGTGGACGGCAACAGTCCCGACGACCCGTGCTCCATCGCCCTCGGCGTCACCTGCGCGCAGTTCGAGGAGGCCTACCTCAAGGCCTCGAACACCGATGGGACGGACGACCTCAATGACCACTTCGGCTTGAGCGTCGCCCTCGACGGCGACACCTTGGCTGTGGGGGCGAGCGGCGAGGACAGCCGCGCGACCGGCGTCGACGGGGACCAGACCGATAACGGCGCGCGCGCAGCCGGCGCGGTGTACGTGCGGCGCATCGCGCCCTAGACGATGCGAACTGCACGGACGGCAAGGCACCCTCCAGGGGTCCGGGGCGTCAAGGCCTCGATGTCGTCGCGCCCGACGCGGATCGCGCCCCCGGCGCCTGGGGGGACGAGAGCCGCTCCGGTCGCGGCCGCACCGAACCGCTTGGACACCAAGGGATGCGACGAGGAACACGGCTTGGCTCCACACCCGCCGTGCATGTTTTCCCGTGACCGGACCGTACCTGGATCCATTCACTGGCGGCGGTGTGCGCTCGGGGTGGTGATCGCGGCCGGCGTCCTCGCGGGTCCGGCTCCTGCGCTTGCCCAGGGTCCGGACTCGGCGCCAGACGCCGACCCGGTGGCCGTCGAGCTCCTTGTGGGCACGGATTTCCCCATCGGTCTGACGGCGGGGGTCGGTCTCGAGCTCCCGAAGCGACTCCTGCTCCGCGCCCAGGCGGGCTGGATGCCGCCGGCTTACCTCGAGGTCATCAACGACGTCTCGACCGGCTTCGATTGGTACAGCGATGCGACCGCGGCGCTCATCGAGGCCGCGGTCGACGACGCCTTCATCCTGCGTCTCAGCGTCGGCTGGCGACCGTTCGAGAACGAGGGCTTCGAGCTCACCGGTGGCTACACCCTCCTTCTGGGCGGCGGGGGCGTCACGTCTACCGAGGCCATCGAAGCCGCTACGGGGCAGTCCGTCAATCTCCGTAGAGACGAATCCAACGTGCCCGTCGACGCCACCCTGCACGCCATCCACGCCGCCTTCTCCTGGCGTTGGCTCTTCCTCGAGGACCACCTCGTCTTCCGGGTCGGGCTCGGTTTCGTCTACACCCTGGACGCCCGCGTGCAGATGAAGGCGGAAGACGGCGCCCGCGGCGGCCGCGCCGTGGAACGCTCCGAGACCTACGTCGAGGACACCCTGGAAACCTACGGTTTCACCCCGGAGCTCCAGCTCGGCTTGGGCTACCGATTCTAAGAGGGTCGGTCGAAATAACCGACCGAGCCGCGGAGCCGAGGCGGCGTCGGCTGCAAGGCGCGGCGACGAGGAATATCTGAAGGATATTTCGAGGAGCCGGAACGCCGCAGACGGCGTCGGATCGGCTTCGCGGCGACCGG
>DAPKRP010000884.1:0-6421 GCA_031800515.1 Polyangiaceae bacterium LLY-WYZ-14_1
CGTCCCGGCAACGTCGCCTGCGCGTTGCAGGGCCGATGGTAGGGTCGGGCGCGCGGGATGGCGACGACGACGATGGACGACGGCGACACCGGCGGCAGTCCCCGGGACGACATCTGGGATCCGGACCACCTCGACGCGCTCGGGCGGCCCGTCGACGACCCCCTCTGGCGGGACCGGGTCCTCGACGACCGCTACCGCATACGCCGACTCCTCGGGGAAGGCGGCATGGGCGCGGTCTTCGTCGCCGAACAGCTCGCCCTGCGGAAGCTGGTCGCCATCAAGGTCATTCGCGGGGAGTACGCCGTGGACCCGGAGGCCGCCGGTCGCTTCACCCGGGAGGCGATGGCGAGCGCCGCCCTCGAGCACCCCCACGTCGTCGGTACCTTCGACTACGGCACGCTCCCGGAGGGCGGGGCCTACCTGGTGATGCCCGTCGTCCGGGGGGCCCGGCTCTTCGACCTGCTCCGGGACCGGGGCGGCCTCGGCTGGCGCGCCTCGGCGGAGATCGCCTTCCAGATCGCCGATGCCCTGGCCGCCGCGCACCAGGCGGGCATCGTCCACCGGGACCTGAAACCGGAGAACGTCCTGGTCGAGGAACGGGATGACGGCACGCGCTACGTGCGGGTGCTGGACTTCGGCATCGCCTCCGTCCTCATCCACGAGCCTGCCCGGAACGCCGCCATCGCCACCGGCCCCCAGCCGACCTTGACGCGGGTCGGCACGGTGATGGGCACCCCCGGCTACATGCCACCGGAACAGGCGATGGGGGAACGGGTCGACGGTCGGGCCGACCTCTACGCCCTCGGCGTCATCCTCTGGGAGGTGGCCGTCGGGCGCCGGTTGTTCGAGGCCACCACCCTGCCCGCCATCGTCAAGCAGCAGCTCGCGGGAGCCCCCCCGCCGGTCCGACCGCTCCGCTCCCGGACCGACGCCCACGCGGACGACGAGCCCAAGGCCGGGGAGCCCCCAGCCGCTTTCGACGGCTTGGTGCGAGACCTGCTGCGGGAGGACCGGGGGGATCGGCCGGCCAGCGCCGGCGAGGTTCGAGAGCGGCTGCGTCGGATGCTCCTCGACACCCTCCGGCCGCCGGCGGCCCCGGTGGAAGACGGTGCCCCGGGCGGGGCCGATCCGGCGAGCTTCGAGGAAGCGCGGACGGAGTCCCTGCCCTGGTCCGCGGCCCCCGCGCCGGTGGCCATCCTGGCGCGGCGGGGGGAGCCCAGGACGGGCGTGGCGGCGGCACCCGGCGACCCCTCGGAGCGGCCCGGGGCGTCGAACGACCTGGGAAGGGAGGCCGAGCCGGCGGACGGAAACGCCCAGGCCCTGGTCCCCGCAGAGCCACCCACGGTCCGGACTCCCCGACAGGTCGCCACCACCACCGTCGCCGCGGCCCTCGCCGCGGGGCTCGCCGCCGCTGGCGCCGTCGGGCTGGTCGGTGGCCGGATCGCCGATGCCGTCGGCGCAGCCGCCCGGGACCTTCGGGATGCGACCGCTGCCGCCGCCGCGACGACGACGCCGAGCTCCGGCCCGGCACCGGAAGACCAGGGGGGTCCCCGCCGCGCCCGAGCCCGGGACGGGGTCGACGAACGCCTCGAGCTCATCCTGACCCACCGAAACCCGCTCCAGCGGGAGGAAGCGGCCAACTGGCTGCTCGAGGTGCCGGACCAGGGCAGTCTCGCCCCCTTCGTCGAGTCCGTCGCCGTCCTCGAGGCCGGGGGCATGCGCTGCCGGGAGAAGCACGACGCCCTCGATACCCTGCGAGCCCTCCGGGACACCCGGGCCCTCCCGGTGGTCGAGCGCCTCCACCGACTACCCCGCCAGGGCTGCGGCGACGACGGGAGCGCCGACTGCTACGGCTGCATTCGAGAGCAGATCGAGCGCACCGTCTTCGCCCTGCGGCAGGCCGCTCGCTTCGGGGGTCCCTGACCGACCCTCGCCGGAGCCGCCGGTCGAAGGCATCCTTCACAAAACCCCGCGGCCCTCGACCAGCCGGTGTACTACCGTCCCCGGGTGGCGTCCTTCGGCCGTCGTGAATGGCTTGCCGCCGTCCTGGGCTCCGCCGCCGCGGGCCGGTGGCTCGCCGGGTGCGAGGCCGCCGACCGGGGAACGAGCCCGCCGCCGGACCTCCCGGGCACCCTCTACGAGCCCGCCCGAAAGCGGGGCCACCGCCTCCGGGACCACCCCCCCGGGGCGGCGCGCTTCCAAGGGATCCCGCCGCGGCGGACGGAGGTCGTCGTGGTGGGCGGGGGCATCGCCGGCCTGGCCGCCGCCTGGCGCCTCCGACGGAAGGGTCTCACCGCCTTCGAGGTCCTGGAGCTCGAGGACGAGCCCGGGGGCACCGCCCGCGGCGCCACCGCGCCCCCGGGGGGGCTGCCCCATCCCTGGGGCGCCCACTACGTACCCCTCCCCTTCGGCGACCAGCCCGCCCTCGTCTCCCTGCTCCGGGAGGTCGGCGCGGTGGTGGGGACCGACCCGGAGGGCGACCCGATCGGGGACGAGGCGCGCCTGGTTCGGGACCCGAAGGAACGCCTCTTCCACGCCGGCTACTGGTCCGAGGGGCTCTGGCTCGCCCCGGGCGCGGGGGCCGGCGACCGGGCCGAGCTCGCCCGATTCCAGCGCACCCTCGCCGCGCTGGTGGCCGCCCGGGACGGGGCGGGCCGGCGGCCCTTCGCCATCCCCGTCGCCCAGTCCTCGGACGATCCGAGGTTCACCGACCTGGACCGAATGAGCGCGACGGAATGGCTCGACCGGGAAGGCTACCGTTCCCGTCGTCTCCGCTGGCTCATCGACTACGGGTGCCGGGACGACTACGGCGTCGGAGCGGACGGGGCCAGTGCCTGGGCGGCGCTCTTCTATCACGCCGCCCGGGTCCGTCGGTCCGGGGAAGGCGCCCGGCCCATCCTCGCCTGGCCCGAGGGGAACGCTGCCCTCGCCGGGCACCTCGCCGCGGCGGCCGGAGGCGACCGGGTGCGGACGGGACGGCTCGTCACGGATGTGGTTCCAGAGCCGGAAGCAGGCCTGGTGCGGGTCCATGCCCTCGTCGGCGAGGACGCCCGACCCGAGGTGGTGCTCGCTCGCCGGGTCATCGTCGCCCTGCCCCGCTTCATCGCTCGGCGGGTGGCGGCGCCCCTTCGCCGAGAGAAGGGGACCGCCGGCGGGGACTACGACCCACCCTACGGTCCCTGGGTGGTGGCCAACCTGCATCTGCGGAAGCGACCGGGCAGCCGGGGCTTCCCCCTGGCCTGGGACAACGTGCTCTTCGACAGCCCTTCTCTGGGTTACGTCGTCGCCACCCATCAGACCTTTCGGGACCACGGGCCGACGGTGTGGACCTGGTATCTGCCCCTCTCGGACACGGACCCGAAGGCGGCCCGGGACAAGGTCGAAGACGCCTCCCTGGCCGACTGGCAGGCGGCCGTCCTCGCCGACCTCGCTCCGGCCCACGTCGGCCTCCTTGCCCAGGTCGAAGCGATCGACGTCTTCCGCTGGGGCCATGGGATGGTGCAGGCGCGACCCGGCGTGGTCTCGGACCCCGCCCGTCGGGCAGCGGCGGAGCCCCGGGACGGCGTCCACTTCGCTCACACGGATCTGTCCGGCGTCGCCCTCTTCGAGGAAGCCTTTCACCACGGGGTGCGCGCTGCGGACGAGGTATTGGGGGGCCTGGGTCGGGGACCGACGGGAGCCTCCGCCTCGTGACCCGGTCCCTCGCTGCACCGAGCGCGCCGGCGCCCCGGGTCTTCGCCCCCCGAGGGTCCGGGGGCTGGCTCTTCGGCCGCGAGGTCGACCTTCTGGTCTTCGGCGGGAGCGCCCTCTGCTCCGTGCTGCTCCTGCTCTGGGCCTGGGGGCGTGGGGGCCTCGCCGGAGAGACCCCTCCCTGGTTCTGGCTGGTGGGCATCGTCGCCGTCGACGTCGCCCACGTCTGGTCCACCGGCTTCCGCGTCTACCTCGACGGGGACGAGCTTCGGCGTCGACCGGCCCTCTACGTCGGGACGCCCGTCGCCGTGTTCGGCGTGGGGGCGCTCCTTCACGCGGCGTCTCCGCTGCTCTTCTGGCGGGTGCTCGCCTACGCCGCCGTCTTCCACTTCGTCCGGCAGCAGGTCGGCTGGATCACGCTCTACCGCCGGCGGGAATCGGCGACGGGGCCCCTCGACGTGGGCGTCGACACGGCGGCGGGCTACGCCGCGACGGTCTGGCCGCTCCTGCACTGGCACGCCCATCTGCCCCGAAACTTCACCTGGTTCCTCGAGGGAGACTTCCTCTTCGGGGCCGTCCCGGGATGGTTCGCCGCGATCACGGAACCGGTCTACTGGACGCTGCTGCTGGCCTTCGGCGCCCGCCAGCTCTGGCGCTGGGCCCGGGGGCTGCCGGTGAGCCCGGGGAAACTCCTGGTGGTCGGCACCACCTGGCTCTGCTGGTGGCTTGGGATCGTGGTGCTGAACGGGGACTTCGCCTTCACCGTCACCAACGTCCTCATCCACGGCGTCCCCTACCTGGCGCTGACCTACCGGTGGGGTCGGGCTCGGGGCCGGCAGGCGCCCCCCGGGAGCCTCATCGCCCGGGCAGCCCGAGGCGGCCTGGCCGGCTTCCTCGGTCTGGTGCTCCTCGCCGCGATGATCGAGGAAGTCCTCTGGGACCGCTGGGTCTGGCACGACCGAGAGGCCTGGTTTGGCGTCGGACCGGAGCTATCCGCCGCCTGGCTCACGATCCTGGTCCCGCTACTGGCCGTCCCCCAGGCGACCCACTACGTGCTCGACGGCTTCATCTGGCGGGGCGTGGCGGGGCGCCCCGACCGCGGCGTCGTGCCGTAGCCCGGCGCGTCGACCCCCGACAGTCCCTCCCCCCGGGCCGCGATTTGCAGGCGGGGGACCCATGTCCATCGAAGCAGTGCGTGCCTGGCTGGGCCAGCCGGCGGTGCCGGCGACCTGGGCCGCCATCGTCGCGGTCTCCGTGCTCCTTCTGGTCCGGGACCTCCAGCGGAACAACGCGCAGATCCGAGGGCTGATGCGCTGGGTCTGGATCCTGACCGTCCTCTATTCCGGCCCCCTCGGTCTCTGGATCTATGCCCACGCCGGTCGAGCGCAGATCCCCCGGGACGACCTGTTTCGCCGGTCCCTACGGTCCGTCGCCCATTGCTATTCGGGCTGCGGCGCCGGCGAGGTGCTCGGGGTAGCCCTCGCCGTCGGCCTGCTGGCCCTGCCGACCTGGGGGGTCGCCGCCCTGACCTTCTCCCTGGCCTTCACCTTCGGTCTGGCCTTCACCGTCGGACCGCTGATGCAGGACGGGGTGCCCTTCCCCCGAGCCATCCGCGACGGGCTCGTCGCCGAGTCGGCGAGCATCGTGGTGATGGAGGCGACGGCGATCGGGGTCGACCTCTCCCTGGCGCGGGATGCGGGCATGGACCAACCCCTCTTCTGGTCGTCCCTGGTCGTCTCCTTATCCCTCGGCCTCTTCGCCGCGACACCGGTGAACGCCTGGCTCATCCGCGCCGGGGTCAAAGAGGGAATGCACGACCCGCGGATGATGGCGTCCACCTCCTGAGAGGGTCGCTCCCAGGCGGCCTGACGGACCGCGCGCGGCCCTCTTCTCGCGGTCGGAGCGGTTCAGCCGGTCTCGGCGAAACGCAGGTCGTCCGGAAGGGTCTTCTCGACCCGCCCTCGCATCTTCCGCAGCCCGCGCTCGGCGAGCTGGCGGACCCGCTCCCGGGAGATGCCGAACTTCCGGCCGAGGGAGGCGTAGCTGGCGCCGTCCGAGGAGAGGAATCGGGACTGGATGATGTGCTTTTCCCGCTCGTCGAGGTCGTCCATCGCCTCGGCGACGGAATCTCGCCAGCTGGTGCGGCTCTCCCGTTCCAGGGCGAGCTCTTCCGGCGAGGCGGTCCCCGCTTCGAGGTCGGGGTTCTTCCAGGCGTCGATCTCGACGTCGTTGCACTGGCTGATGAAGCCGGCGAAATCCTCGAGGGCGGACTCGTCGACGTCGAGTCGCTCCGCGAGCTGGGCCCGGCTGGGCTGCTCGCCGAGCTCGGCGGTCAGCTCCCGTTCGGTTCGCCCGAGAGAGCCCCACAGGCGACGCGCCGCGCGGGTCCGCGGCATGCGGACGATGCGGCGGTTCGCCAGGACGAACCGACGGATGCGGTAGCTGACCCAGTAGTGGGCGTAGGTCCAGAAGGCGACCCGTCGCTCCGGGTCGAAGCCGTCGATGGCGTCCAAGAGACCCAGGTTCCCCTCCTGGACCAGATCCGGGAGGGACGCCCCCCGGCCCCCGTGGCGGCGGGCCAGCCGTACCACGCCGGGGCGGTAGCGCTCGAAGACCTCGGCCATCGCCCGCTGGCAGCCGTCCTTGGCCCGGCGGACCATCTCGTCGTCTTTCTTGGCGCGGCGATGGGGGCCCTCCGTGCCGCTGGCCTGGCCGGGGCGGTTCGTCGGGC
>DAPKRP010000885.1:0-2862 GCA_031800515.1 Polyangiaceae bacterium LLY-WYZ-14_1
ACGTGTCCTCCATCCCCGCTGCCCGCCGCCGCCCGCCCTCCCGGAGCCGGGCGGGCTACACGCTGATCGAGGTCATGATGGCCCTCGGCGTGCTCAGCGTGGGCGCCGTCGGCCTCATCGCCCTGCAGCAGGCCACCACCCGGGGCAACGTGCAGGCGCGCGCCCAGACCGTGGCGGTCACCGTCGCTCGCACCTGGGTCGAGCGTCTTCGCCGGGACGCCCTTCGCTGGAACCAGCAGGGCCTCGCCGGGATCCGCGCGGTCCCGAACGGCCCCGTCTACCTGCGGAACGTCCCGGACGTCCAGGGCGTCCTCGGCGACTGGTTCGCCCCGGTGGCGCCCGCGGGGGGGCCCCTCGAGTCCCACGGCGCCGACTGGTGGGGGCGGGACACGGCGGATCCCGCCCAGATGCGCTTCTGCACCCATCTCCGCCTTCGCTGGGCCAGCGCCGAGCAGACGGTGCGGGCCGACGTGCGGACCTTCTACTTCCGTCGGGGGGACGCCACCGACGTCGAAAGCGCCGACTTCCGGCTCTTCCCCAACTGCGCCCTAGGTCGCGAGGGGGAGGTCGACGCCGAGCTCGCTCGGGCGGTTCCCCGCATCCGGGTGGTGCCCGTCTCCCTCGTTCTCCGCTGGACGCCGATCAACCCATGAGCTGCCGCGGACGCCAACCTGCGGGTCCCCACCGGCCCGCTCCTCTACCCCCGTCTCCTCGGGATGGACGGGCAGGGTCGCCCCCCCGGCAGCTCCGGCGCCGCCGGGCCGGGTTCACCGCCCTCGAGCTCCTGGTCGCCATGGCGGCCGGGACCCTGGCCATCTCCAGCATCTACTTCGTCAGCGCGGCGAGCTCCCGCCACTTCCAAGAGCAGCAGCGGATCGCCCAGACCCAGATGGCCACCCGCATGGCCATGGAGCAGCTCCGGCGGGACGTGTCCCGAGCGGGCTTCCTCGGCACCCCGAACGCGGTCTTGGAGAACAGCTGCATCGCCCCGGCGGCGCCGGTGAGGGCGGTGGAGTTCATCGACAATCAGGATCCGGGAGCGATCCCGAATGCCGTCGACCACTTGGCGCAGGCGGACCGCCTTCGGCTGACGGGAAACTTCGCCACCAGCGACGAGTATCTGGCCGGGGGGGTCAGCGCCGACGGTCGCACCGTGTTTCTGCAGACCCGCTGGCAGTCGTTCCGCCGGTCCTTCGGCGAGCCCTTCGATCCCCAGGCCTTCCTGAACGTCTTCCAGCCGAACCGGATGCTGCGGATCGTCAACCGGCAGAACCTCCACTTCTTCGTCCGCATCACGGGAGCCAGCGCCGCCAACCGGTCGGTGACCTTCACCCCGTCCATCCCCGTGGGCGGCCTTTGCGTCGGGGGCATCGCCGCCGGCGCCCGGGTCGCTCCCCTGATGCGGCTCGAGTATCTGGTGATGGATCTCAGCGCGACCCCCGCGGGCGCCCGCTTCGCGACCCTGGACCCGAACCAGGACTTCGTCGGCACGACCCCCCACCACCTGGTCCGCCGGGAGATCCAGTTCGGCGCCGGCGCCGCGTCCGTGCCCATCCCTGGCTCGGAACGGGTCGTGTTGGAATACGTCGTCGACGCGAACTTCGATTTCTGGCTCGACCAGCAGCTCCTGGTCGGCGGCCCTCCGGATCTTCAGTTCTTCCAGGGCGCCCCCGCCCAGAACCAGATCGACGCCACCCCCCACCGCGTGCGGAGCGTGGTGGCGACCATCGCCGCCCGGACGCCGGACCAGAGCCCCCGCTTCGAATGGCCCGGACCTCGCCCGAACCGGGAGGCCCCCTTGACCCACTTCACCCTGCGGCAGCCTCCCGCCGTCGGATCGCCCTCCTCCCGGGTCCGCAGCCTGCAGAGCGAGATCGCCATCCCCAACCTCATGACGCGGATGATCCGGCCATGACCCTTCGTCGTTTCCCCACCCCGACGCCAGCACGCTCGGCCCGAAAAGCCGACGACGACCGGGGGCCCCTCGGCCGGCACGTGGCCTCCCCCGGGCCCGGCCCCATCTCCGGCCGCTCATCCCGGTCTGGGAAGCGGTCCCGAGAGGGGGCGGTGATGATCGTGGTGATGCTCGTGCTGCTCGCGGGGACGGCCACCGCGATGTTCGGGGTGCATTCGACCACCTTCGAGATCCGCGCGTCGGGCCATGCCCGCCAGTCCCTCCAGACCCAGTACGTCGCGGAAACGGCCCTGGTCGCCGCGATGACCCGGGTGGACGAGATGGGCGGCGCCCAGGCCCTGCTGTTCGCGATGCGGGAATCCGTCGACGACCCGACCTTCGATCCCAACCTGACCGAATTCGGCGAACCGGACCTGCTGCCCGGGAAGCACAATCACCGCTTCGTCACCGAAAACTTCAACCTCGACGTCATCGACAACGAAGCCCTCGGTGGCATGCGCCAGCCCTATCAACCCCAGTTCGTCGTCGATATCAACGATGATTACGTCTACGACACGGTCGTGCCGGGTCATCGAGCGGGGGGTCGGGGCATGCTGCAGTACTTCTACGCCACCTACACGGCTCGCGGGCGACTGATTCTGCCCGGGCAGCTCGCCGCCGGTGGCGTCGACAACCGCCCCTATCACGAGGGCGCCCACGACGCCCGAGCCCACGCCCTTTCCGGGCCCATCGGCCGATGATCAGGTCCCCGATGACGCCCCACCGTTTGCTTCGAGACGCCCATCCCACCGGAGTAGCCATGTTGGAACATGTCGTCGCCCCCAGCGCCCTTCCACGGCGCGTCGCCGATCGGAGCCTCCCCCGCCTGGGAATCCGCGCCGTCGTCGCCACGAGGACGTCCCGGTTCCTCCTGCTGACCCTCGCCTTGCTGGGCTGGGGCCCGGGGG
>DAPKRP010000886.1:0-3526 GCA_031800515.1 Polyangiaceae bacterium LLY-WYZ-14_1
GGCATCCCCGGGTTTCCCTTTCCCTTCGGCATGCCCCCGGGCCGCCGAGGCGAGCCGCCGACGCGGCAGGGGAGCGGCTCCGGCGTGATCATCCGGCAGGACGGCTACATCCTGACCAACAACCACGTCGTCGAGAACGCCACCAAGATCGACGTCCAGCTCCGAGACCGGCGCCGCTTTTCCGCCGAGGTCGTCGGCACCGACCCGGCGACGGACCTCGCCGTTGTGAAGGTGGACGCCACCGAGCTCCCGCCGGCCAGCTTCGCCCAGTCCGACGAGGTGCGGGTCGGCGAGTGGGCCATCGCCATCGGCAGTCCCTTCGGCCTGGAATACACGGTGACCACCGGCGTGGTCAGCGCGATCGGTCGTGGTCTCGGGGCGAACGAGATCGAGGACTACGTGCAGACGGACGCCAGCATCAACCCGGGCAACTCCGGGGGACCGCTGGTGAATCTCCGCGGCCAGGTGATCGGCATCAACACCATCATCATCGGCCGGGGCGCTGGGATCGGCTTCGCCATCCCCTCCGACCTTTCCCGTCGGGTGGCCAGCCAGCTCATCGAGAACGGGGAGGTCGACCGGGCCTGGATCGGCGTCACCTTCCAGGAGCTCACCCCGGAGCTCGCGGAACAGCTCGGGCTCCCGGACCCGGACCGGCCCAAGGGGGCTCTGGTCGCAAGCGTCGTGCCCGGGGGCCCCGCCGCCCAGGCGGGCATCAAGCCCGGCGACGTCATCGTCGGCGTCGACGGCGAGGAGATCGTAGAAGGCATGGACCTGCTGCGGCAGGTGATCCGGAAGGACGTCGGTAGCGAGGTCGGCCTCACGGTCATCCGGGACGGCGCCGAGCAGCGCCTGACCCTGACCACCGGGGAGCGACCGAGCCGGGAAGAGCTCGCCGGCCGCGGCCCCGCCGGCAACGGCGGCGGTGGCCCTGGTGGCGGGGACGAGGGCGCGGAAAACGCCTTGGGCGAGCTCGGCCTCCGGGTCCAGCCTCTCACGCCGGGTCTCGCCCAGCAGCTCGACCTGCCGGACGACATCACCTCCGGCCTGGTGGTGGCCAACGTTCAGCCGGGCTCCCCGGCGGCCCGGGTCGGCCTGCGCCCGGAGGACGTGATCGTGGAAGCGGACCGACAGGCGGTGGACAGCCCCGGCGCCCTAGATCAAACCCTGGCCGACGGCTCGGCCCTCCTCCGGGTCCGGCGGGGGGACAACGCCGTCTTCATGGTGCTCCGAAGCGGCGGCTGAGACCAAGAGCGATGGCCTCGGTCTCCGGCCCGTTGAGGCGGCGCGGGGAACAGCGCAGCTTACCCGGGTGCGCACCGAGATCACCCGCCAGTTCCGCTTCGAAGCCGCCCATCGGCTTCCCCACGTCCCGGAGGACCACAAGTGCTTTCGGCTCCATGGCCACAGCTTCCGGGTGACGGTGGCGGTCGAGGGGCCCGTGGACGACCGGCTTGGCTGGATCCTGGATTTCGCCGAGATCGACGACGCCTGGAAACCGCTCCATCGGCTCCTGGACCACCACTACCTGAACGAGGTGTCGGGGCTGGAAAACCCGACCAGCGAGCATCTCGCCCGCTTCATCGCGGAACGGATGCGGGTGCGCGTGGGCCGGGTCACCCGGGTCACGGTGCACGAGACCTGCAACGCGAGCTGCACCGTCTACCCGGGGGCGGAAGACTGACCCCGGGCGTCACGCCTGGGCGGAGGCCCCGCCCGCCTGGGTGACGATGCGGGCCGGGTCGACGCCGAGGCTGGCCAGGGCCGCGCTCCAGCGCTGGTCCACGGGAAGGTCGAAGAGCAGATTCGGGTCGAGGTCGACGGGGATCCAGGAGCCCTCCCGGAACTCGTCCCCGAGCTGCCCGGGCCCCCAGCCGGCGTAGCCCAGGAGCAGCACCGACCGCCGGGGGCCGTCGCCCCGAGCCACCTCCGCCAGGGCGGACATCGACGCGCTCAAGGTCAGCCCGTGGGGAAGGCGAACCGTCCCCCGGCTGGCCTCCGAGGGGTCTTCCCGGGACGGCGCCTCGAGGGCCGGGGCCCCCGCCGCCTCGTTTCCGAGGAGCAGCCAGCCGCTCTCCGGCTGAACGGGCCCGCCGACCATCACCGGGGCGGGGGCGCGACCGCCGGCGGGCAGGGGGAGCTCGAGCTGGGAGGCGACGTCGGCGAAGCCCAGGCTGGACGGCTTGTTCACGACGAAGCCCAGGCTGCCGTCGTCGCCGTGCTCGACCAGCAGCACCACGCTGCCCCGGAAGAACGGACAGTCGAGGCCGGGCGAGGCGACCAGCAGGCAGGGCGCGATCGTCGAGGAGGACACGACGACGAGCTTGCCACCGAAGCCCCGGGGGAGGTAGCCACCGGCGGGTGCGCCGGCGGATTCGTGTGTGGTCCCGAACCGGTCGCCTCGCCTGGGCGACGGTTCATCGGCTAGGCCGCGCCGAGCTGCGCGCCCTGGTCCTGGCGGCCGGAAGACCGGGCAGCCCACGGGATCCGCGCCCCTTTCGAGAGGAGCTCGATCGCTGGGCCGCGGACGCCCTCGACGCCCTCGGGGTGGTCGTCGACCTGCCCGGTGGCTGGCCCGAGCGGCTCCCTGGCCCCCACCTGGTGGTGGCGAATCACCGGGCCTTCGTCGACATTCCTCTATTCCTCCGGCTCTTCGGGGGGCGGCATCTGAGCCGGGGGGACCTGGCGGGCTGGCCCGTGGTCGGTCACGCCGCCCAGCGGATCGGCACCCTCTTCGTCGATCGGGAGGACGGCGGCAGCGGAGCCCGGGCGGTGCGGTCGCTTCGCCGGGCCTTCCAGGGCGGGGACACGGTGCTGGTCTTTCCGGAAGGGGGGACCCACGCCGGCGACGAGGTGCGTCCCTTCCGGGCCGGGGCCTTCGTCGCGGCCAAGGGCCTGCCGGTCACCGTCACCCCGGTGGGGGTCGCCTACCCGCCGGGCCTCGATTGGTCGGGGATGGGATTCCAGGCGCATCTGGCCCGGGTGGTGGAAGCCCCCCGGGTGCCCGTCGCCGTCGCCGTGGGCCGGTCCCGGCCCCTCGGGGATCGACCCCGGGAAGCCGCGGTGACGCTCCGGGACGAGGTGCAGGAGCTGGTCGACATGGCCCGGGCCCGGCTCGTCGCCTCCCCCCAGGGGGACTGATTCGTCCCCACCGCCGGGTTGAATCCACCGTCCCGCCCCTCGTACAAGCACCTGGCCGGACGGGCGTCGCGCGCCGGGGATGCGCCCCGGCGGGCCGGCGGCACGCCCGGCGATCCCGGAGGAATCCCCCATGACCGCTGGTGTCCCCCCTTCGTCCGTCCTTCCCCCTCGGGGGGCTCCCCGCCCGGCGAGCGGCCCGCTCTTCGGTGCCCTGCTGCTCGGCCTCGGCGGCGCCGGGGGCTGCACGATCTACGGCGACTGCCCCGTCGTCTACGAGCCGACCGCCGTGGTGGTGGAAGAAGAGCCCCCGGCGGTCTGGGAACGGATCGACGACCGGCCCCCCCGCCCCGTCGCGGACGCGGCCTGGGTCGACGGCTACTGGGAC
>DAPKRP010000887.1:0-3377 GCA_031800515.1 Polyangiaceae bacterium LLY-WYZ-14_1
CCCGCGTCCCGCCGAAAGGGGGTCTCCCGGCACCGGATCCAGCGGTATTCGCCGTCGGCCCGGCGCATCCGGCAGTGCACCTCGAGCACGGCGTCGTCGTCGGCGAAGACCAGGCGGTGGTGGTGCCGGGCGACGGCGTCGAGGTCTTCCGGGTGAATGGTCTTGACCAGGAGGGATTCCCCCATCGCCTGGGCGTCCTCCGGCGTGTAGCCGAGCACCGCGCTCAGCTTCTCCGTCGCGAAGACGTTGCGGCGTTCCTCCAGGTCGAAGACGTAGGCCAGCTGCCCCGAGGTCTCGGCGACCTGACGGACGAACGCCGCCGGGGTCCAGCGCTCGTCGGGGACGAGGGCCGCGGGGGCGGCGAGGGGCGAATTCGAGGCGGGATGGCTCACGGCGAGGGCGCCGAGGGGGGCTCCTTCGGGAAAACGGCGGGTCTTCGACGTTTTTCCCGGGGTCCGGGGGAAATTGCCTCACGCCGGCCTCACGGACGGTCCAACCGTCGCGCCCAGGCCCCCCGGTGAAAGAGCCAGGCGAGCACCCCGGCCCGGACGATCCAATCCACCGTCGAGCCCAGCCAGACCCCGGTCAGCCCGAGTCCCAGGCCGAAGGCGGCGAGCCCGGTCACCCCGAGGCGGACGCCGACGCCGCCGAGGAGGGCGACCCCGAACACCCAGCCGGTCGCCCCAGCGGCCCGGAGGGCGCAGGAGAGGACGACGGCTGCCGCCATGAACGGCTGGGCCACCGCCGCGATGCGCAGGCAGGGCACCGCGAGGTCCGTCAGCTCGCCCCGGCCCCCGGTAAAGGCGGCCAGCAAGGGGCCCGGGAAAGACAGAAAGACCAGGCCGCAGAGGGACAGCGCGGTGGCGGCGAGGGCGGTCGCGACCCATCCGCCGCGGCGCGCCTCCCCCGGTGCCCGGGCCCCGAGTCGCTGGGCGACGACCGCGCCGGCGGCGACGCCGAAACCATCCGCCGAGAGCCAGGACAGGGCCTCCAGAGCGATGAGGCTCTGGTGGGCGGCCATCGCCGTCTCCCCCAGGGCGCCGATCATCCCGACGTAGAGGAAGTAGCCCGCCGCCTGGACGCCGCGCTCCCCCGTCGACGGCCAGGTGACCCGTAGGATGCGGCGGGCCGCGGCGGGGACGCCGCCGGGGCCCCCCTGCCGGGACGATGACCCCCGCCGCCGCGGGATCAAGGACGGGGCCCGACCGAGCCCGGGCCAGAGGGCCCAGAGGACGACCACCTGGCCAAACCAGGACGCCGCCGTGCCGATGCCCGCGCCGGCCGGCCCGAGCTCCGGGGCGCCGAGCCGCCCGAAGATGAACACCCAGTCGAGCCCCAGGTTGAGCAGGTTGCCGAAGGCGCCGGCGAGAAACGGGGTACGGGTATCCCCGGAGGCCTGAACGATGGACGCCAGGGCGATGGCGACGAGCAGCAGGGGGAACGACGGAAGGATCACCGCGAGGTAGCCCCGGGCACCCCCGACCACCGTCTCCCCCGCCTCCGGGAAGGCGATCGGCGAAAGGGCGGTGAGCCCCGCCCCGACGGCGATCGCCAGCACGCTCGCGGCGAGAGCGATCCCGAGGCTGGCCCGGGCGGCGTCCCGGGCCGCCCCTTCGTCCCGGGCCCCCACCGCGCGCCCGACCACCGCGACGGTTCCGGCGGTGAAGGAGGTGGCGACGATGAAGAGCCCCCAGCCGATGGAGCCGCCGATCTGCAGGGCGGCGATGGACGACGCCCCATGGTGGCCGAGCATCCCCCGGTCGACGACGAAGGTCATCGTCTGGAGCAGGGACTGGGCGATCGCCGGCCGCGCCAGCCGGAGGACCTCCCGACGGATGGGGTCGTCCTGACCCGAGAAGCGCACGGGGGGGAACGCTCAGGTCTGGACGCCGCCCGCCCGGCCGCTGTCGTGGGGGAGGGATCCCCGGGGAGAGCGTAGGTAGGCGAAGGGGGACCAGTGGACCAGGTTGGAGACCCGGCTGGTGTAGACGTCGGCGTAGCGCTCGATCTGGCGGGCGAGATGGCTCTTGTCGTTGCCCGCCCGCATCAGGAGCCCCCAGCGCGTGTTCTGGAGCTCGTCGGCTTCCTTGGCCAACGGGCCGATCTCGGTGTCCAGGGCGGCCATGGCCTCCCGGAGCCGCTGAGACTCCCGCCGGAGCGCTTCTTCGTCGTGGACGTCGAGCCCGGGGATCGGCTGGGGCTCCGCGTGGCCGTGCTCGATCCGCAGCAGGGCGAGCTTCACCTGGGTCATCCGGTAGTCGAGGCGGGTCTTCCGTTCCATGAGCTCGGTGATCCGCGCCTGGTGTGGCTTGAAGCCTTCCAGGGCATCGAGCTCCCGCTCGAGCTCCCGCACCACGAGCGCCGTGCGCCAGCGGAGAAGGTTCTTCGAGACGTTGACGTCGCTGAAGATGTGGTCGCCGACGAAGAGCAGGTCGTCTCCCGAGAGCCCGAGGCTCTGCTCCACCAGCGCCGCGTTGCCACCCAGGTAGGCGCGGCCGAGCTCGAGCTTTCCGAGGTGGGGGCGGAGGAGGCCATCATCGTCGACCACCTCGAAGGCGGGATTCGGGTGCTCGAAGAAGGACGGCTTCCGCGCCGAGACCACCACCAGGTCGAACAGGTCCCGCCAGGTCTGCCCCCCCGGCAGGAACCGGTCGAAGGCGAAGCTCATGAGCGCCCGGGTGTACGGCCACTCGCTGTTCGTGATCACCAAGAGCTTCTTCCCCGCCGCCTTCAGATCCAGCAGGGCCAGGGGGAGGTCCGGGTCGAGCTCGACGAAGCGGTCCGGCTCGGCAAGGATCTCCGCCTTCAACGTTCCCTCCATGTGGGTGCCGTCGAGGTTCGAGCGCACCAGCCGATAGAGCTCGCCGTAGGTGGTCGGCCGGGGAAGCTTGCCCTCGGAGGCCAGGTCCACGAGCTGGGCGAACAGCGTCGCCTCGCTCATCCCGAACAGGGTGTTCAGGAACACCCAGCGGGGTTCCGAGAGGTCGACGAGCTCCCGGGAATAGGTCCGGCGGAGCTCGTCGTATTCGAGCATTCGGGTACCGTGGGAGGCCTTCTTCACGTACCCGAAGCGGTTCGCCTTGACCAGGTTGCCCCGGTCGAGGTCCAGGATGAGCCCGAGCATCGCGAACTCCGGGTCGAAGGTCTGGTGCCCGACGGGCCAGCCCTGCTCGGCGAGCTTCCGCTGGACGTGCTCGTAGGCCCGCCGTTCCCAGGCTTCGGTCCGGTAGTGGATCAGCGTGTAATCCATGTCGAAGCCGATGGCCTTGATCGACCGCAGGTTCAGGGTGCGGTTGGTGAACACGTGGCGGGCCGGCGGCGGCAGCTCCATGCCGGGGCCCGCGGCGACGGAGGGGTCGGCGACGGGGGCGAAGGCC
>DAPKRP010000888.1:0-2005 GCA_031800515.1 Polyangiaceae bacterium LLY-WYZ-14_1
TTCCGGTCGAGAGGACCACCACGGCCCCCTTCCCGTCCCCCGCGGCCCCCACCAGGGAGAGGAAGCCCACCGACTCCCGGAGGACCACGGACCCGTCCTGCGCCCGGCGGCCGAGGAGTCGCCCGGGGCTTCGGGTGAGCACCCAGGGACCGGCGAGGTGGGGCGGCCCGAGGCCCGCCGCGGGCGTCTCCCATCGGCGACCGTCCCGGGCACCGGGTCCGAGCTCCGCGAAGAGCAGGCGGGCGGCGCCGTCGCCCTCCGCCGGCGGCGCCGCGAGGGCGGCGAGGCGGGCCCCCGGGACGGAGCCGGGCGGGTCGGCGCGCAGCCGGGCGTCGAGGGCGCGCAGCTCTTCCGGCGAGGAATCCGGTCGCCGCAGGGAGAAGGTGCTCTTTGGGCCGCAGGCGAGCAGGAAGGCGCAGAGCAGCGGTGCCAGCGTCCACGCCCGGGTTTCCCGCCCGGGTGGGCGCCGGTCCGGCGTGCGCCGGGCGGCGTGGTCGCTCCTGCAAAGGCAGCCTCGCCCCGCCTCGTCGCCGCGCTCGGGGCGCGATTGTCCCAGGTGGCGGGGAAGCTCGCGCTGCCGCCGGGCGCGCCGAACATGGCCGGCGGCGTTCATGCGTCCGGCAGCCGCCGAAGGGCGGCGTCGATGGCGCCCCGGAGCTCGTCGAGGCCGCGCCGGGGCAGGGTGGTCGCCATCTCCTCGAGGATGCTTCGAGCCCGCGCGGTGCCGAGGTCGCGGAGCCGGGCCACGACGTCGACCCGCACCGACTCCGGCAGGTCCCCCCGGGTGCCCAGCGTCCGGAGGGCGGGCTCCAGGCGATCGAGGGGGGTGCGTCCGACGCGGTCGAGAATGCGGGGGACGTCCTCCGGACCCACCAGCTGGGCCAGCGGCGTCAAGGCGCGGGTCGAACCGGCTTCGAGGGCGGCGAGGAGCGTCGGCACGCTGGCCCGGTCACCGAGCCGTCCGAGGCCGAGCATCGCGGTCTCACGCACCTCCCGGTCGGGGTCCCCCACCGCGGTGCGCAGGGCGGCGGCGGCGCCCTCCGGGGCGAGCTCGGCCAGCGCGGCGACGGCTCGCCGGCGGGCTTCCACCCGGCGATGCCGGGTCAGGGAGAGGAGGACGGGGCCCGCCTCCCGAGGGCGGTCGAGGATGAGGAGCGCGTCGATCGCCCGGAGCAGCGCCTCCGGCGGCAGTCCGCCCTGGATGGCGTCGGCGACCGCCCGGGCCACCGCCCCCTGCCGGGCCGTCGCCACGGCGGCGAGCTCCATGGCGCTCAGGAGCTCCGCCTCCGTGTCGGCGGTGGCGATCGCCTTACCCGGATCCGCCGGCTCCTGCGCGGCGAGGCGCCCCGTCGCCGTCGACGCGCCGAGGAGGAGCGCGGCGACGGCAGCGGCGGTATCCCGGACCGCGGCGGCGGACCAGAATATCCGAGGAAGGCGGAACATGGCGCGAGCTACGCTACCCGAAAGGTCTCGGGGCTCCCAAGAAAGGCCAGATCTCGGGGGGAGATCTCCGGCGTTCCGGGAGCCGCTGGGCTGGACCCTGCTGCTGGTGGTCGTGGCGGCCTCGGGTCTCGGGTGTCGGTCGGAATCGGCGGAGCCCCGGGCATCGACCTCGTCTCCGGGGGCCGCTCCGTCGGGTCCCTCCGGGGTGCGGCCGGCTTCCGGCGAGGGACGCGGCCCGGGCTCCCCGCATGCGGGGCTCGGCCGACGCCTCGCCGGGACCGAGGACCCCTTCCTCCTGGCCCAGGCGGTGGACCGGGCGGGGGACCTCCCCATCGTCGCGCTCCTCGAGGACGACACCGCTCCGGTCGACGCCCGCCTCGGGGCGGTGCGGGGAGCGCGCTACCTCGCCGACCCGGTGCGGGGCCGGGCCGCCCTGATGGCCCTCGCCGGGGGCCGGGACCCGGACCTCGCCCCCGCGGACGTCCGCACCCTGCGCGCCTGGTCCCGAGATCCGCTGGCCCGCCGGAGCCTCCAGAGGGCGCACCCAGACCGCGTAGGGGGC
>DAPKRP010000889.1:0-5547 GCA_031800515.1 Polyangiaceae bacterium LLY-WYZ-14_1
GTCGGCGCGGAGTACGCCGCGAGCCTCAACGCTTGGAAAGACCTTCTCGCCAACGTCCGCGACGCAGTCGGGGGCCGCAGCGCGACGCTACAAGGCGCCCTCAAGACCGCACGGGAGGCCGCCGAAAGCGAGCTGGCGTCCGCTGCCCTGTCGACGGGCGCTCAGGGCGTCCTCGGCGTGCGCTTCGAGTTCTCCCACGTCAACACGGGGCAGGGTGGGCACATGCTCATCGTCATGGCGACGGGTACAGCCGTCGAGCTGGAGCCGAATTTTCCGCCGCTACCTGATGGGGAGTGAGGGCCGGCCGGAGGGACCGGGAGAACGGCCGCGACAGGGGCGCACCGGACGGGGCTGCGAGGCGCCGGGGGCCGGCGAAGGTCGTGACTGACGGTTTGGCCCGGTCCCGACGACAGGCCTCCAAGCTCGTATGGGCAAGAAGGTGGTCCGTCGGGTCGCCTCCCTCAACGCCCGGACCCGGTCAGGGCAGGGTGATGGCATGACGCGTCGCCAGGTAGGTTTCGACGGCGTCGAGCTCGGTCTCGTGCAATGGGCGGGTGTAGAGCAGGATTTCGCGGGTGACGCTGGCCCCCGCGGTCGTAGCGCCGACGAAGGGGCGTCGAAGCTGCTGATATCTTCGACGGTGCCGTCGCCGAGACGGCCGGGGGTGCGGGACACGGACTTGGCGCAACCGTTGATCCCTCACGTGACCACGCGACCCGAGGGCATCGGTCCGAACCACAGGACGGTGCTAACCTCCGGTGATCATGAGCGAGGACCAGGTCGGATCGCTGTCGGCGGCCCTTGGCGGGCACCTGCGGCAACGGGCCGATGCCATCGTCGAGGAGTGGATCGATTGGCTCCTCGCTCGCGTTGGGACCCGGACGGTGCGGTCGGTGCCCCGGGCCGCGCTGCGGAATCACATCCCGCCGGTGCTCTGCAGCATCGCCGACTACATGCGGGCGCCCATCGAAGCCGTGCGGAGCGAGATGCTCGGGCACCTGGACCTCCACGCCCGCCTCCGACGGGACCAGGGCTACGAGCTCGCCGAGCTGCTCGCCGAGTTCGACGGCCTGGCGACCATCGTGACCCGAGAGCTTCAGGAGCGGAGCCGGGAGGAACAGGTCCCGACGGCGGCCCTGTTCGAAGTGTTCAATCGGCTCGCCACCGGGCTTCGGGCGGTGGGCTTCGTGACCGTCGGGATCTACGAGGAGGCGGCCGGCGACCAGCGCCGGGAGCTAAGCAGCCGGCTCGAGGAGTTCGCCAACACCATCGCCCACGAGATCCGAACGCCGGTTGGGACGATCGCCATGGGCCTCGACATGCTCGCCCAGGAGGAGGTCGCGACCGACCCGGAGCAGCGGGCCCACTACGTCGAGGTGATGGGGCGTTCCCTCCAGCGCACTCAGGATCTCCTCGACGACATCCGGCAGCTGGCTCGGCTCGAAGGGGTCCGGGCGGTCGACGCGCGCCAGGAATCGGCGCCGCGCCTGGTCGCTCAGGTGCTCGAAGAGCTCGCCCCGATGTCGGCCCGGGGCGCCGGCGTGACCTTGGAGGTCCTAGGACAGATCCCGGCGGTCGAGGTGGATTCCCTGGCGTTTCAAATGGCGTTGCTCAATCTGGTCAGCAACGCCATCAAATACGCCGACCCGAAGCGGGACGCTCCCCGGGTCGAGATCTCCGCCCGACTGGTCTCGCGGGAAGACACCCAGGACGCCCTCGAGGTCGAGGTCCGGGACAACGGGCTCGGCATCGCTCCGGAGTACGTCGGCCGGGTGTTCCAGCGGCACATTCGGGCGCATCCCGAGACGGCGGAGGGCACGGGGCTCGGGCTGGCGATCACCCGGCAGGTGCTCTGGGAACGAAACGGTCGCATCGACCTCACCAGCACCGTCGGGGTCGGAACCCGCGTCGTCTTCGCCCTCCCGGTCCAGGGCGCCCTGAGCGACGGCGAGCGGTCCGTCCCCACCGACGCGGTCCTCGGCCAGGCGGTCCGCGCTCACCTGACCCGGAAGGGCCCCGTCGACTGACCCGGGGTCCGCCCCGCCCAACGCCGAGTCGTTGTTCGGGGGCCCGGAGCTTCGGGCAGGGTCCCTGCGACGGGACCGGGGAGGGACCAGGTGCTTTTCGGTTGACCCCCTGGGGTCGTCGCCGCAGGGTACGCGGTCTTCAGGACGGCCTGGGCGGCACGGACACGGTCGACGACGACCGGACCCCGTCGACCCAGCCATCGCCTCGGTAGCTCGGCTCCCCGCCTCTGGGGGATGCGGGCAGCCCGCGGCGCCCCGGACCGCGGTGGGGTCAACCGCGGGCTTTCCATCGGAGCCACGCGGCGGTCTTTGACGGGAAGACCACTCGACACACGCCTCCAACCGGGTGGCGCGGTCGCCGCGACCGAGAGAGCACGACACGATGGAACAGGAACTGGTCGGCCGGCGAAGCCAGCCCGACTCCCCCTTTGCCGACCTCGGCGTCCGCGGGCCTTTGCTCCGGGCGGTGATCGACGCCGGCTACGAGACCCCGACCCCGATCCAGACGAAGGCGATCCCGCCAGCCCTCGACGACCGGGACGTGCTGGGCTGTGCCCAGACCGGGACGGGCAAGACGGCGGCCTTCGTGCTGCCGACCCTCCAGGGGCTCGACCTTCCGCCTCGGCGGCGGGGTAAGCCCGGCCGGGGCCGTCACGCCGGTCCCTCCGGGGCGGGTCGCCGCACCCCTCGAGCGCTCATCATGGCGCCCACCCGGGAGCTCGCCGCCCAGATCGGCGAGAGCATCGAGACCTACGGCCGGCACCTCGACGTGCGCCACACGGTCATCTTCGGCGGCGTCAGCCAATACCGCCAAGAACGCGCCCTCCAGGCGGGGGTGGACGTGATCGTCGCCACGCCGGGCCGGCTCCTCGACCTGATGAATCAGCGCCTGGTTCGGCTGGACCGGATCGAGGTCCTGGTGATCGACGAGTTCGACCGGATGCTCGACCAAGGCTTCTGGCCGTCGATTCGGAAGATCGTCGCCGCCATCCCGAAGGATCGGCAGAACCTGCTGTTTTCGGCGACGATGCCCAAGGCCCTGCGGCCCCTGGTCGCCGAGGTCGCCGACGACCCGGTCTTCGTCTCCGTGACCCCGGTCGCCTCGACCCCGGACAAGGTCGATCAGACGGTGCACCACGTCGCGGATCAAAAGGACAAGCGGCATCTCCTGGTCAAGGTGTTGGACGACGACGCGGTCACCCGGGCCGTCGTGTTCACCCGGACGAAGCACGGCGCGAACCGGGTTGCTCGCCACTTGGACGAAGCGGGTGTGCGGGCCCAGGCCATCCACGGCAACAAATCCCAGAACGCTCGAGAGCGTGCGCTCGGTGCGTTCAAGAAGGGGGCCCTTCGGGTGCTGGTGGCGACGGACGTCGCCTCCCGGGGCATCGACATCGACGACGTCTCCCACGTGATCAACTTCGACCTGCCGATGGACGCGGAAAGCTACGTCCACCGCATCGGCCGGACCGCCCGGGCCGGACGCACCGGCAAAGCCGTCTCCTTCTGCAGCGGCGAGGAACGGGATCAGCTTCGGCGCATCGAAAAGCTCATCGGCCGCCGGGTCCCCGTCGACGGCCCAGAGCCGCCGCCGGCGGACCCCCGAGCGGGTGCGGGCCGGGGACCCCGCCCCCCGTCCCGGCGACCGGGGAATCGGGGAGGCCAAGGTGGCTTCCGCGCTCGCCAGGGTGCCGGCGGTGGCGGCGGCGGCGGCGCGCCCCGACGTCGGAGCCGGGGTGGTCCTCGGGGCGGCGGAGGCCCCGGTGCCGGCGGCTCTCCGCGTCACCAAGGACCGTCCTCCCGCCGCGGTTAGTCCGCCGGTAGGCAGACCCAGGCTGGGGCGCCGCAGGCGAGGCAACAGAGCTCCCCCGGCGGGCAGACGCAGGGATGGATCGACGTCGGGACGCAGTCACCACCGTTGCGGCAGGGGCCGCCTCCCGGCTCGGGCCCCGGCCCCCCTGGCGGCGAGGGCGCGCAGGTCTCGTAGCAGCCCGCCCGCTCCACGCGGCGCGGTCTCCCTCGCGCTGCCTCCGCCTACGCGCGCTATCCTTCCCCTGTGGACTCGGCCCGGCGCCTCGCCAGCTATGACGATCTTTGCGCGCTCCCCGAGGGGGTCCGCGGAGAGGTCGTAGCCGGCGCGGTGCGCACGGAGCCGGCGCCGTTGCCACGCCATTCCCGGGTTGCGGGTGCGCTGCGGCGCTTCATCGGCGGGCCCTACGATGACGACGACGGGTTCGGCGGCCCGGGCGGTTGGTGGATTTTCCTGGGGGTCGACGTCCGCCTCGCGCCGCAGGACATCGTGCGCCCGGACCTCGCCGGGTGGCGGCGAGAGCGGCTGCCGGAACCGTGGGAGACCCGCCCCATCGACGCTCGCCCCGACTGGGTGTGCGAGGTCCTGAGCCCAGGCAACCTGGCGCACGACCGCGTGACCAAACACGAGCTCTACCGTCAGCACGGCATCCCCCACTACTGGATCGTCGACCCCGTGGCGCGCGTCCTCGAGGCGATGACCCTCCGCGACGGCGATTGGGTCGTCCCGTCCTACGACGACACGGCGGAATCCCCGATCCCCCCCTTCGAGGCCGTCTCGCTGCCCGTCGGCCGGCTGTTCCCGCCGGCGCCGAGTCCCTGACCGGTCATCCGTCCGCGGGGTCGCCGGCGGTCGGGTCGCCGGCGGTCGGGGCGTCGCGGCCGGCCGTCGGCGGTGATGGTCGGTGATGATATCGTCGGGCGGTGGACGACGGGACGACGGGTTCGGAGGACGGGGGACGGCGCTATCCGGAGATCCGGCACGCCTGGGGAGGCCGGGTGCATCTCCTCGACGACCCGGTGGCCTGGTCCCTGCTGGCGCGCCTCGGGCATCCGGAGACCCGCCAGCCGGAGGTCGGGCGGTTGGTGCGCCGTCTCTATGAGGCCCTCGCCTGGACGGCGCTGGCGGCGGAGCTCCCTCGGGTCGAGGTCGACGTCCCGACCCGGATGCGGGACAGCGTGCCCGGCGCGGCCTACCGGGGCCCGGCCATCGACCGGAGCGCCCGGGCGGTCAGCGTCGCGATCCATCGGGCCGGAACCGTTCCCTCCCAGATCGTCTATGAGACCCTGAACGAGCTCCTCGACCCGGAAGGCGTCCGTCAGGACCACATCGTCATGAGCCGGCAGACGGATGCGGAGGGGCGGGTGACCGGCGTCTCCTTCGGCGACTCGAAGGTAGGGCAGGAGGTCGACGGTCGCACCATCGTGCTCCCGGACCCGATGGGGGCCACGGGGTCGTCCATGTCGACGGCCATCGGTCGCTATCGGGAGCTGGGGACCCCCGCCCGGGTGGTCGCCCTGCATCTCATCGTCACGCCGGAGTACCTGCGCCGTCTTCGGACCGACCACCCGGACGCCATCGTCTATGCCTACCGCTACGACCGGGGCCTTTCCCCCCGGGCGGCCCTCGCCGCCCTGCCCGGCACCCACGAGGCCGAACGGGGACTCGACGACCGCCAGTACATCGTCCCCGGCGCCGGCGGCCTCGGCG
>DAPKRP010000890.1:0-6473 GCA_031800515.1 Polyangiaceae bacterium LLY-WYZ-14_1
GAAGAGGCCGTAGCCGTTGGCCACTCGGAAGGGAGCGAGGGCGCTCACGAGCCGCCGCGCCGGGTCCGGAACCAAAGCCGAAAGCCCCGGGACGACGACCCCGAGCTGAATGAGCCCGAGGAAGGCGACGACGGTGACCGGAGCCGCCGAGATCCCGGTCCAGGCCCAGAACCCGCGGCGGCCGCGGCCGGCATCGGGCCCGCCGGGCAGCTGACTTGCCCGGGGCTCTGCCAGGCCCGGGGTGGGGACCACGCGGCGAAGCCAGGGGGCCAGGGAGGCGTCGTCGAAGAAGGGGACCAGGAGGGCGAGGGCGAGCAGGTTGAAAAAGCCGAAGTTCCCGGTCGCCGCGAAGCCGAGCTGGAGGGCGACCAGAGCGAGGGCCGACCCCTGCCGCAGCCGCCGCCGCAGCCGCGGCTCCTCGGCCCGGTCGGAGGCCAGGGCGAGCAAGCCCCAGGGGGCGATGAGCTCGAGGCCGAGGGTCGAGGCGGTGAGCGCCTGGTTCACCAGGTCCGGAGCGTGGTGGGCCCAGTAGCTCACCGGGTTGGGCAGGGGCTGGGTCTCGAAGTGATGGTCGAGGGCGCGAAGGCTCCACCAGGAGCCATCTCCGCTGGCGAGCTTCACCACCCCGGAGGCGAAGTGCAGGCGGAAGGCGAGGAGCCCCAGGGCCCAGCGGGCGGGCCAGGCGGGATTGCGGGCATCCCAGGGAGGCGTCCAGAGGCGCGGGCCGGCGAGAAACGCGGTGAGAAAGCCGACCTCCAGAAGCAGGGTGTCCCACTGGAGCGGCAGAAACGGCGACCCGACGGAGACGAGGGACAGATAGAGGCCCCAGCAGGCCAGGGCGGCGAGCCCGGGAAGCAGGCCGACCAGCAGCGCGCCGGCGGCGAGCTCCCCCGCGGCGCAGACCGCCAGGAGCGCCTCGTCGCTCGCCCCGGTCGTCCACAACACCGTCGGGAGGCGCAACCAGGCATCGTCGCCGAAGCGGCTTCCGGCTAGCCCGAGGAGCTCCTCTGCGGGCCGGATCCCCCCGGCTCCGACCAGCCCGAGGAGCTGACCGTGGAGGGATAGGAAGGCGATGAGGTAGGTCAGCCCCACCGACCGGCAGAAGATCCAGGCCGCCGCTCCGTAACGCCCCGAGCCGGGCCGCAGGGCGGCTCCTTCGGCGAGGCCGGAGGTCACGGCGCCCCCCATCGCTTCGGCCCGCTGGCCCGCATCGACCGTCTCCCCGGCTCCGGACACCGAACCCTTCCTCCCGCCTACCGGCGCTGCACCAAGGGCACGACCGTCTCGGTGCTGGCCGGCCGTAGGGAAGGCGTGCCCGCCACCAGGGGAAGCTCGGCGCGGAGCTCGGCCCCCGGGCCCGATGGGGCGTCGCGGGCGGAGAGTCGCCCCCCGTGGTCGTCGATGATCCGCGCGGCGATGGCGAGCCCCAATCCGGAGCCCCCGGCCTTCGTGGTCACGTAGGGCTCGAAGACGCGGTCCCGCAGGCCCTCCGGGATGCCCGGCCCGTCGTCGATCACCCGAAGCATCCAGCCTTCGCCGGCCGCGGGCGGCAATGCCTCGGCGACCACTTCCACCGTCCCGTCGCCGGCGGGGTGGGTCGAGGCGGCGGCGTCGACGGCGTTCTGGACCAGGTTGACCAAGGCCTGGACGATCTGCTCCCGGTCCGCTTCGACCGTCGGGAGCTCCGGGTCCACCCGGCCCTCGACCCGGGCTCGGCCGCCCTGATGCAGCGCGACGACGTGGCTCATCAGGTCCGAGACCGACACCGCCTCCGGCCGGGGCGCCGGAAGCCGAGCGAAGGACGAGAACTCGCTGACGATGCGAGACAGGCGCCGCACCTCTTCCAAGATGGCGGTCGTCGACTCGTCGAAGATCTCATCGAAGTCCGGGTGCTGCCGGGCGTGGGTCTTCCGCATCGTCTCGACGCTGATCTGGATGGGGGAAAGGGGGTTCTTGATCTCGTGCGCGAGGTGGCGGGCGATGTCCTGCCAGGCGGCCACCCGGGCGACCCGGCGAAGCTCCGCCTGGGCCGCCTTGAGGTCGCGGGTCATCGCCTCGAAGGCCCCGAGCACCTGGCCGACCTCCCCCCGAGGCACCCCGGCAAAGGTCACGTCGAGGTTTCCCCGGGCAACTTCCCGGGTGGCAGCCTCGAGCAGTCCGAGGGGCCGCGTGACCCACACCCCGAGCAGGAGGCCGAGGACGACGGCCACCCCGGTCGCCGGGAGGACCCCGTAGAACAGAAACCCCTGTTGCAGCTCGTCGAGCTGACGCTCGAGGGGACCCGGGTCCACCACGGCGAGCAGCCGGGCGATCGGATTCGCCGCCGCGTCGACGAAGACGTAGACCTCCCGCCGGGCCGCCTCCGAAGAGACGCCGGGCGGGGCGCCGGCGCCCGGTGGCGCCACCACCAAGCGAACCGGGCGGACGTCCCCGAGGAGCGCTCCGACGAAACGTTCCTCGAGGAGCCGGCCGCCCACGACGAGCACCTGGGCGCCGTCCCTCGCCGCGACGCAGGCGTGAAGCAGCGCCCGTGCGTTCCGGGCGCCCCCGTCCTGACGCACCCGGACCTCCTCGACGAAGGCGCGCCCATCGCTGGCCCGCGCGCTGGCCGCGAGGGCTCCCGGGGAGCCACCGGCACGGCCGGCGAAATGGCTGGCGGCCAGCACCCGCCCGGCGTCCGGGGCCGCCTCCCCGGCGGGGAGCTCCACCAGCTCCAGGACGTCCAGGTCGAGGGAACGGGCGAGGTTGGGCAGCTGGGCCACCAGGTCGCCCTGCACCCGGCCGTCGAAGCGACCCGCCGCCAGGTCGAGGAGCACCCGGTCGACGGTGAAGTCCCGCTCGCAGAGCCGCTCGACGAGGCGCCGCTGGTCGTCGATGCGCTCGTCGACACGTTGTTCCGCGGTGATCTGGGCCGCGTCGAGGCGGGCCGCGTTCTCCTCTTCGGCGACCCGACGCACCTCGGCCACGCTCCACGCCGCGTAGAGCGCCAGGGGGGCCAGCGCGGCGAAGAGCATCAGCAGGAGCACGCGGAGCCGCAGGCTCATCGGGCGCGGTCCCCGGAAACCCGGTGGATCGCCGCGAGGTCGAGCCGTCCGACACCGTCGAAGCGGACACCCCGAAACCCCTTCTGCAGGCTCAAGACGTCCCCCCGGTGGCCGATCACGTGGGCGTCGAGGCGCCGGGCGAAGGGGACGACCCGGGCGGGGTCGTCGAGGCCGCCGTCCCGGACGAGCTGCCGAGCGGCGGCGAGGTCCCCGCTGGCGACGAGGGTGGCGGCGACGGCGGCCCCCGGTCCGGGCAGGGGCGGCGTGATCGCCCGAAGCGTCAGGTCGTCGCCGATGGGCGGTCCCGGGCGCACGTCGACGGCGCCCCCGGGGGGCCCGATGATCAGCTCGATGTCCAAGGTGGTCCCCACCTCGTCCAGGACCCCGGCCAGCAGCTCCGCGACGCCCCGAAGGAAGCGGTCTTCTCTGGGCACCCGTAGCCGGAGGCGTCGAGGAAGCGCCCGTCGCCGACCCTGCTCCGCCTGGGCCGGGTCCCGGCGCGCCCCGGTGGCCTCGGTCTGGAGGGAGGAGGCGGGGAGGCCGGGGAAGGGCGAGCCCGTCGAGGTCACGCCGGCGGGATCGAACCGCCTCCCGCCGACGGCCCGGCGGAACGCGCGCCAGGTCGCGTCGTCGGCCAGGGCGGCGCCCTCCCGCCGGCTGCGGATGAAGACGATCGGCGTGGTCTTGGGGAGCGGGTAGTCCTCGAGGGGCGTGACCGGAGCCCGACCGTAGAGGGAGCGGCCCTCGAAGGAGCCCGCGAGGCGACCGAGGGCGACCTGCCGCAGGGTATCCCGCCGGCGGGGGAGGTAGACCACGTCGACCCGGCGGAGCCAGGGACCCCCGTCCGTCGCCCAGGGATTGGGGATCAGGATGCGTCGCCGTCGGCCCCCGGCGCCGGGTCGGGCGGCGAAGGACGCGCCCGCGCCGCCGAGCTCGAGGCCGAAGGACACGGCGGCGAGGCGGCGGGCGAGGGTCTCCGGGTCGCCGGGGAGCCCGGGCCCGCCGAGGATAAGGGCCGGATCGTCGGCGCCTGCCCCGGCGTCGACGCGGACGTCGATGGCACCGGGGGCGAAGAGCCAGCGCGCGTCCGGGTCCCGAAGCGCCGTCCCGAGCTCCCGGGCGACCCGGGCGACGGGCAGGGGGCTCCCGTCCGGGCGGCGGGTCTCGGGAACCAGGGGAACCCGCCAGCGGCCGGGGCGATCCCCCGGCTGGGGGAGTCCCCGGGCCAGCGACGGGACGGCCCGCCAGGCGCTCGTCGGCGTCTGCCGGCCGGAGGCGACGGCCCCCGTCGGTGTCGGCGCCGTGGTCGGGGCGGCGTTCCCGGATGCGACGTCTCCGGCCTGGCCCGGGGCCCCGTCGACCTCCCCGCCCCGGCGTTCGGAGGTCCCGGGGGAGGTCCCTTCCTCGAGCCGATACAGTCGTGCCTCCGTCGCTGCCCGCCAGGCGCGGTCCACCGGATCCGCCGCCCATCGGCCCGCGGCCACCCAGGGGATCGCCGTCGGCGCCGCGATGGTCAGCACCCCCCCGACCTCCGGCGGCGAGGCGGCTTGGGTCCGGGCGGGGATCGGGTCGATCCAGAGGGCCGCACCGGACAGCCCGATCCCCCCGAGGGCGGCGGCCGTCGAGACGGACAGGGTGTTGAAGAAGCCGTCCCGGGGTGGCGCGGACCCGCCTCCAGGGCGAGGGCAGAACCCGTCCCGGGGCGGCCTGGGCCGGGGGCCGGGCCCAGGCGCCGCCGGGTGGGGGCCGCCATCGGTCATCGGATCACCCACAGTCGGAGGGTGGCATCCCCGGGATGATCCCCCGCGGATTCCTCGAAGGCGACGAGCTCTTCGGATCCGTCGCCATCCACGTCGCCGCCCGCAGCGACCCGCACCGTGCCGTTCAGGGGGGAGGAGCGCCAGACATCGATGAGGCGCCCGTCGGGTTCGAGGCGGAGCAGATGCAGTCGGTCCCGGCGCGGACGCCCCGGGTCTCCGTCGCCGTCCCCGTCGCCATCGACGGCGGAGGTGACCAAGAGCTCGGCGCTGCCGTCCCCATCGACGTCGGCGAGGCCGAGGGGAGCGCCGTAGCCCCGGACGGCCACCTTCCGGCCATCGACCCGGGCGGCGACGGCGCCGCCTTCCGTCGTCGCCGCCTCGTAGCTCACCACGGAGCCGTCCCCCTGCCGCAGCCGTCGTGCAGCGTGGGCGAAAAACACCCCCGGCCAGGGCGAGGCGGCGAGGCGGTCTCCCGGTGGGATGCGGGCGGCGCACCGTCCGCCGGCGAGCCTCACCCGGTCGAGGACGGGTCCCCGGTTCGCGTCCCGCGGCCCCACCCCCTGACAGACGTCTTCGCCCTCGGGAAGCCGCGCGGGCTCGAGCGCTCGGGTCCATCCGCTGGGGCGAAGGCGCCCCGGGGCGCGCCCGGCGACCTGCACCCGCGCCGTCGGTGTGGGCTCCCCGGGTGCCTCTCCCGAGGTGCCCTCCAACGCGAGGAAGGCTCGCGGCCGCGGGCTTCCCGCCCCGCGGCGCTCCGGCAGTCGGGCCCGGCGCAGCGTCCGGGGAACCGGGCGTCCTCGGAGACCCCGCTCCACCGCCAGATCGACCAGCACGTCGCCGGCGACCACCAGGAGCCGCCCCCGAAGGCCGCCCAGGGCCCCGGCGGGGGGGGCGTCGAGGTCGAAGGTGCGGGAGGCGCGGGCGACGACGGTGTCGGCGTTCCGGGCCCGTGGGCGCTCCCCCAACACCATCCGCAGCTCGGCGTCGAGGGGCACGAGCCAGGTCGTCTCGGAGAGGATGATCGCGGGCAGGCCGAGCCGTGGTCCGAAGCCGACCGGGAGGGCGAGGCGCGCCGGTCCCGGGAAGGGGACGAGCAGACGGATGACCTCGAGCTCGAGCCGGGCGCCGTTCCGGGTGACCGACGCCACCACCGCGTCCGGCCGTCCGAGCAGGGCCGTGGCTTCCGCCAGCTGGCGGGCTCGAGCCCGCGGACCCGGGTCCAAGGAGGAGCTCGCGGAGACGGACCCTCCCCCCGCCTTCGAGGCGTCCCCTTCGACCGCATCCGGGCCGGCGTCGACGACGACCCCGACCCGGGGGCCGCCCGCCGGGTCGCAGCCGTTCCGTCGCTGGCCGCTGGTTCCGGTGTCTTCCCGGGTCGTCTCCCGGGCCGCGCCGCCGCGCGGAGAGCGCCCATCGATCCGCTCCGCCTCCACGTCGCCGGACCCGGTCAGCGCGTCCACCATCGCCTGGGCGAGGCTGGCTTCCGCCTCCCCCCCGGCGACGAGCCGGAGCGCGCCGCATGCCGTGCCCGAGGCCGCCAGGGCCCGGGCGAGCTGGGCGACGGTGCCCGGGGCGTCGTCGTCGAGACGCGGTACGAGCCAGGTCTCGGTTCCCTCCGCGGTCACCCCGGCGGGCGCCTCTTCCTCCGCGCGCGCCGGGTCGGGAGCGC
>DAPKRP010000891.1:0-6018 GCA_031800515.1 Polyangiaceae bacterium LLY-WYZ-14_1
GCCCTCGCCGGCGTCCGGCGGATGGTCGGGGACGGGCTGGCCAGCGCCATCGGGGTGGGGGACTGGGGCGGCCAGCCTCGGGAATCCGTCACCACCACGGCCGGGACCTTCCAGGCCTTCAAGGGCCGGCATCGCACCGCCATCGGTCCGATGAACGCGTCCGGCGTGGCCTGGCACCACCCGTCGGTCCCGATCAGTGGCCTGGTGAAGGCGGTCGACGACGACGGTGGCCGGATCGAGCTCATCGCCTTCGGCGAGTAGGACCGCGCCCGGTCGACCGCGTCGTCAGTCCCGCTGGTCGGCGGGGTGGAGATCGTGCTTCTTCGCCAGCTTGTGGAGGTACTTGCGGTCCATGTCCGCGGCCCGGGCGGCGGCGGAGATGTTTCCGTTGTGGCGGTCGAGGAGCCAGCCGACGTACCGCTTTTCAAAGAGCTCCTCGAACTCGCTCTTGGTGTCGCGATAGCTCTTCCCCTCGTCGAAGGGGGGGTAGACGCCACCGTCCCCGGGTTCCCCCGGCCGGGAGCCGGGCACCGCCCCGGACTCCCCGGCGAGGGCGGCAGGGGAAGGCGCGGGCAGGGGGCTCGACCCGACGATGGGCATGTCGGCGAGGCGTACCTCGGTGCCACCGGTGGCCCGGGCGATGTAGGCGGCGCGCTCGAGTACGTTCCTCAGCTCCCGGACGTTTCCCGGCCAATCGTGGGAGACGAGCGCGTCCAAGGCGTCCGATGCGATGCGGAGTCGGGGCTTGCTCGGGTCCGCCTCGCCGAAGGACCGCAGCAGATGCTCGACCAGGAGGGGGATGTCCGAGCGGCGCTCCCGCAGGGGCGGCAGCTCGATCGGCACCACGGCGAGTCGGAAGTAGAGGTCCTCCCGGAACTTCCCCCGCTCGACCTCCATCTTGAGATTGCGTTTCGACGCGGCGACCACCCGGATGTCCACCCGGATCTCCCGGTTGCCCCCGACCCGGCGGATCGCCCGGGTCTCCAGGGCCCGGAGGAGCTTCGGCTGGAGGTCGAGGGGCAGCTCCCCGATCTCGTCCAGGAAGAGGGTGCCGCCGTTGGCGAGCTCGAAGGCGCCCTGCCGCTGGGCCGTCGCCCCGGTGAAGGCGCCCTTTTCGTGCCCGAAGAGCTCGCTTTCGATGAGGGAGCCCACGACAGCCCCGCAGTCGACGACGATGAAGGGGCCTTTCCCCCGGGGGCTGGCGGCGTGGATGCTCCGGGCGAGGACGTCTTTGCCGGTCCCCGTCTCGCCCCCGACCAGCACCGTGGCGTCCGTCGGAGCCAGCCGTTCCAGGAGCCCGAACACCTCGCGCATGGCGAGGGCCGTCCCGACCACCTCCCCGAATTGGTCGGCGGTGCTCGGAAGCAGCTCGATCCGTTCCGAGAAGGGGCGGACCTTGAGCTCGATGGTCCCGACGGTGATCACCGTCCCGGGCTTCAGGTAGGCCTCGCGAATCTCGGAGCCGTCGAGGAGTGTGCCGTTGGTCGAGCCTAGATCCCGAAGCAGGTAGCCCTTGTTGTCCCGGACGATGGCGCAGTGGTGGCGGCTGACCGTCTCCTCGGCCAGGACCAGGTCGTTCTCCGGGCTCTTCCCGATGCGGAACAGGTCCGCTTCGATCACCTGCTCGTGCCCCCGGCGGGGCCCGTTGAGGATCATCAACGAACAGCGGGGGAACTCGAGAACACGGCGACCCTCGTCGCCAAGGGTACGGACCTGGGTGACCTCGTTGTCCACTACCATCGCCGATCATCCTCCCCCGGGTGTCCCTCAGCGTCCCCCCGGCCGAGGTCTAGGAGAACGGTCCCTTCCGCCGGCACCTTGAATCGCCGCACCACCCGCCGGGGCGGGGGGGCGTCCGGCGCGCTTCCCCGCACCTCGACCTCGGCGACGATCCAGCCCGGGGGAAGGGTCACGCGGTGATCGAAGCGACCGGGAAGGCCCGCGGGCTCCTGAAAGCGGGCCTGCGCCACGGGCTCGCCGCCGAGGCGGTAGGCGACGGTCGCCACCTGGACCGGGGCGGCGGAAGCGTCTCGGTCCAGGCGAAAAGCGACCCGGGTCTCCCGGGGCAGCTCGGCAAAGAGCCCGCTGCCGGCCCAGGCGAGGCCGCCCAGCAGGATGGCTCCGGCGAGGGTCCGGCGGGCGCGAGGGGAGCGCAGATACGACGGCATCGGTGACGAGGGGCGACCGGAACCCGGACGGGAAGGGACGACGCCGGGGGGACGCGGCGTCGAACGGTAGCACGACCGCGGCGCCCAGGGGGCAGGAGCCCCCAGGGGGTTGGTTGAGCGCCCGGGGCGCCGGTGTTAACTTGCGGAGAACGCGTGACACCCCCCAGGCGACGAGAACGGCGCCCGACGCGGCACCCATCCATGGTTATCGTGAGCTGACCGTGGAGGCCCGTCGGACGGCAGAAGAGACGACGACCAGCACCCGGCCGCCCCAGCACGCGGCCGGGAACGCCCGCCCCGATCCGCGCCCGGACCCGACGGCCTCCGGGGTGACCCCCAGGCCCCGGGCCCTCGACCGCGCCTCCGGCGGCCGGCTCACCGACCTCGTCGACGAGATCCGCAGCTACCATCCGGAAGCGGACACCGCCCTCATCCACCGGGCGTTCTGCTTCGCCGCGGAACGACACGAAGGTCAATACCGCAAGTCCGGCGAGCCCTACGTCAGCCACCCGATGTCCGTGGCGCGGGTGATCGCCGAGATGCGTCTCGACACGGCGAGCGTCTGCGCCGCCCTGCTCCACGACGTCGTCGAGGACACGGACGCGACGGACGCCGACATCCGGGAGCGCTTCGGCGAAGACGTCGCCTTCCTGGTCGACGGGGTCACCAAGCTCGGCCGCTTCAACTTCACCTCGAAGGAAGACCAGCAGGCGGAGAGCTTCCGGAAGATGCTCCTCGCGATGGCCCGGGACATCCGGGTCGTGCTGGTGAAGCTCGCGGATCGCTTGGACAACATGCGGACCCTCGAGCACATGAAGCCGTCCTCCCAGGCCCGCATCGCCCAGGAAACGCTGGACGTCTACGCGCCCCTGGCCGGCCGGTTGGGCATTCAATGGATGAAATCGGAGCTGGAAGATCTGACCTTCCGCTACCTCCATCCGGAGCCCTTCCAGGACCTCCAGCGCAAGGTCAAGCGGGCGGCCAGGGATAGCGAACGCTACATCGTCGACGTTCAGCGGAAGCTGCAGACGATGTTCATCGAACGGGGCTTCTCCGTCGAGGTCACGGGACGGGTCAAGCACCTCTATTCGATCTGGCGGAAGATGTGCCGGAATCGGATCGAATTCGATCAAGTCCAGGACTTCATCGCCTTTCGAGTGCTGACGGAGACGGTGGCGGATTGCTACGCCTGCCTGGGGGTCGTCCACTCCCAGTGGACCCCGATCCCGGGGCGCTTCAAGGACTACATCGCGCTGCCAAAGCCGAACATGTATCAGTCGCTCCACACGTCCGTGATCGGGCCCGGACGGCGGCGCATCGAAGTCCAGATCCGGACCCACGAGATGCACCGGACGGCGGAGCACGGCATCGCCGCTCATTGGAGCTACAAGGAAACGAAGGGGGGCATCGACCCGAAGGAGGCCGCCCGCTTCGCCTGGCTGCGGCAGCTCGTCGAATTCCAGAACGACCTTCCGAGCGCGGAAGAGTTCATGGAATCGGTCAAAGGGGACCTCATTCCGGACGAGGTCTACGTGTTCACGCCGGCGGGGGACGTGAAGAATCTGCCCCGGGGCGCGACCCCCCTGGACTTCGCCTACGGCATCCACAGCGAGGTCGGGGAACACTGCGCCGGGGCGCGGGTCAACGGGGCCATCGTCCCCCTTCGGACCACCCTGAAGAACGGGGACACGGTCGAGATCCTGACCCAGCGGGACCAGAGCCCGAACAAGGACTGGCTGGACTTCGTCGTCACCTCGAAGGCCCGCCAGCGGATCCGAAGCCACCTCCACAGCGAAGAGCGACGGCGGAGCATCAAGCTCGGCCGGGACCTGGTGGAGCGAGAGCTCCACAAACGCGGCCTGTCCCCCGCGAAGGTGCTCAAGTCCGCCAGCTTCGAAGCAGCGCAGAAGGCGACCAAGGCCGCCTCGTCGGAAGACGTATTCGCCAAGGTCGGCTACGGGAAGGTCTCGGCGGGCCAGGTGGTCGACGCCGTCGCTCCGCCGGAACAAGAGGCGGATCGGGATCTCCGCCCGAGCTTCCTCGAGCGCACCGTCCATCGGGTCACCCGTCGCACGGACAAGCCCGGCATCGTGATCGATGGCGTCGACGGGGTGCTGGTCCGCTACGCGAAGTGCTGCATGCCGGTCCCCGGGGACCCGGTGGTCGGCTGGATCAGCCGAGGCCGCGGCGTGACCGTGCACCGCCGGGGCTGTTCGAAGGCCCTGGAGCTCGACCCGGAGCGTCGGATCGACGTCACCTGGGCCGGCAAAGACCCGAACCTGCGGCTGCCCGTGTCCATGCGCGTGGTGTCCGCCGACCGGCCCGGCATCCTGGCCCACGTCTCCCAGGCCTTCACCGACGCCGGCGTCAACATCGACGAGGCCAACTGCCGCACCTTGAAGGATGGGCGGGCCCTCAATCTCTTCCACTTCCAGGTGAGCGACGTCGGCCGGGTCCAGACCCTGACCCGCTTCCTGGAACGCATCGAAGGCGTCTACCAGGTCGAACGGGTCTAGTACCCCTGACCTCGGTCGGGGTCGGAGCCAGGGGGTCTCGGCTCGCTGGTCCCCGCCGTTCTCCGCCCGGGTGGCCTCCGCAACCGACGCCTCTCCCGGGGGGCGGCCGCGCCGCATCCTCCTGGCCGAGGACGACCCGGACCTGCGCACCCTCCTCGGCCGGTTTCTGACCGCCGAAGGCCACGAGGTCCATCGCGTCGCCGACGGGCAAGAAGCCTTCGACCGAGTGCTTGCGGACGGGGACTGGGACCTTCTCCTGACCGACCTGCAGATGCCGGGCATGGATGGGATCGAGCTCACCCGGCGGATCCGGAAGCGGGAGCGGACGGCCGCCCTCGGAGCGTTGCCCCTCCCCGTCGTGGCGGTGACCGCCCACGCCCTGGATCACTTTCGGGAGCTCGCCCGGGAGGCCGGTATGGATGGCTTCCTGACCAAGCCCATCCGTCGGGGGGACCTCGTCGCGGTGCTGGCCCCCTGGCTCGAGGATGGTCGGGGTCGCCTGCTCGTCGTCGAGGACGACGTCGACGGGCGGCGGCTCCTCGCCCGGCGCCTGGCCCGGTCCGGGGAATGGCGAGGGGTCTTCGCCGGGGACGCCGAGGCCGCCCTCGACCTCGCGCGACGCCGCCCCTTCGAGGCCGCCCTCGTCGACCTCGAGCTTCCCGGCCGGGATGGTCTCGCCTTCGCAGAGGCGCTCCGACTCCTACCCGGCGGCGATCGGACGGCGCTGGTCGCCCTGACCGGCCACCCCTCGGACCATCCGAAGTCGGTGGCCGCGCGGCGGGGTCCCTTTCGGGCGGTGCTCGCCAAGCCAGCCGGCGGACCCGTGCTCTTCAGCGCCCTCGCCCCCACCACGGCCGCCGGCGGACCCGAGAGCCAGGAGGTCGGGGGGCAGGGGGAGCTCGGCGTCCGAGGGGACGCCAGCGCCACCCGTCCCGACCGGCAGGAGGGCGCCGCGGTCTGGAAGGTCGCCGTCGACCCCGACCTGCTCGACCTGATCCCGGGGTTTCTCGCGCACCGCCGGGAGGACCTCGACCGCCTGCGGGCTCTCGTCTCCTCGGACGCAGGAGCCCTGGCCTCGCCGGCGGGGCTCGACGAGCTGGGCCGCCTCGCTCACCGGTTCAAGGGCGCCGCGGCGAGCTACGGTTTCGAGGAGCTCGCCCTCATGGCGGGGGAGCTCCTCGTCGCGCTCGGACGGCCGGAGCTCTCAGCGGCCCGCCGAGCCCTGGACACCCTGGAACGCTACCTCGACGGGGGGGTCGTGGTATCCGCCGGTCCCCCCGACCCCTCGGTACCCGTCCCCTTCCCGTCCTCTTGACGGGCCCCCCCCGGGCCGT
>DAPKRP010000892.1:0-5123 GCA_031800515.1 Polyangiaceae bacterium LLY-WYZ-14_1
GGCCCTCCCCCGACCGGCCAGCCCGAGCCTCTCCGACGTGTTCTCCGGCGGGGGGCTGGTGCCCACCCCGACGGAGGAACGAGCCCGCCTGTCCTCCGCCTACGCCGGGGAGCTCGCTCAGACCCTCGAGACCCTGCCCGGGGTCCGACGAGCCCGGGTCCACGTCGCCCTGCCGGACGGGAGCGGGCTGCGCCTGGACGACGGTGCCGACGGTGGACGACACCCGGTCGCATCCGTGATGTTGCTGGTGGCTCCCCCGTCCCCGGCGGACGGGTCCGGGGGGCCCGCTGCGGAGGCGTCAGCGCTCGACGATGCCGGGGTCGCCCGCCTCGTCGCCGGCGCCGTCGACGGGCTCGAGCCCGAGTCCGTGGCGGTGGTCCGGGTGCCGGGTCCCCCGGCGCCGCGCCCCGCCCTCACGGGCGCGGGCTCTCCGCCGCTGGTGCGGGTCGGGCCCTTCCGGTTGGCGGCGGAGAGCGCCCCGACCTTCCGGGTGTTCCTGGGCGCCGGCCTCGGCCTGCTGTTGGTCGCGGGGGGGGCGCTCGTCTGGACCGTCCGCCGGGGACGGCATCGGGTCGCCCGCCTGGAGCGGGAGCTCGCGGAGCTCGCCGCCCGGGGCGCCCCGGGCGAGGGCGGGGGGCCCTTCGACCCGTCGTCGAGCCCGGCTTCTTCCAACCGGTTGGTGTTCGATGCACCGCCGACCGGTTCCCGTTCCCCCTGATGGAGTCCTCCGATGAGCGCCCAAGCCCTCGAGCAAAACCGCTACTACTTCGACAAGGCCGCCGAGATCCTGGAGCTGCCGGATTTCGTTCGGCTCCAGCTCCGAACGCCCCATCGGGAGGTCAAGGTCGAGGTCAACATCGTCCTCGACGACGGGACCATCGGCACCTTCATCGGCTTCCGGGTGCAGCACGACAACGCCCGGGGACCCTTCAAGGGCGGGCTTCGCTACCACCACCTGATCGACGCCGAAGAGGTTCAGTCCCTCGCCGAGCTGATGAGCTGGAAGACGGCGGTCGTCAACGTGCCCTTCGGGGGTGCCAAAGGCGGGATCACCTGCCGCCCCCGGGACCTCTCGGACAACGAAAAGCAGCAGCTCACCCGGAAGTTCGTCGACGGGGTCTACGACGTCATCGGCGCGAAGACGGACATCCCGGCGCCGGACATGAACACCAACGCCCAGACGATGGCGTGGATCTTCGACCAGTACAGCAAGTACCGGGGCTACGAGCCCGGGGTGGTGACCGGAAAGCCGGTCGAGATGGGCGGCTCGGAAGGCCGAACCCAGGCGACGGGGCGCGGGGTCGTCTTTGCCACGGAAGAGCTCCTGGCCTACCTCGGCCACGGAGGCCTCACCGGGAAACGGGTGGTGCTCCAGGGCTTCGGAAACGTCGGCAGCTGGGCCGCCCGGACCTACCTCGAAGGGGGGGCGACGGTGGTCGGCATCGGCGACGTGACCGGAGGCTATGTCAATGCCGAGGGGATCGACGTCGAAGCCGCCCTCGAGCTGCTGGCGAAGCAGCCCACCCTGGAAGGGTTCGACGGGGGCAGCCACTGCAGCCAGGACGAGCTGCTGACCGCGGACTGCGACATCCTGGTGCCGGCGGCCCTCGGCGGCGTGCTCACCCGGGACCTCGCGAAAGAGGTACGGGCCAAGTACGTCGTCGAAGGAGCGAACGGACCGACCACACCGGAAGCGGACGAGATCTTCCTCGACCGGGGCATCCACGTGGTCCCGGACATCTACGCCAACGCCGGCGGGGTGACCGTCAGCTACTTCGAGTGGAGCCAGAACATGCAGCACTTCTACTGGGAAGACGGCGAGGTGACGGCCAAGCTGCGGCGGGTGATGGGGCGGTCTTTCCAGGCACTGGTCGACGTCGCCAAGAGCCGTCGCATCGGTCTTCGGACGGCGGCCTTCGTCCTGGGCGTCGGCCGCGTCCACCAGGCCACCCGGCTGCGCGGCCTCTAGTTCTAGTACCCCTGCCCGGAAGTTCGGGTGCCGATCACTACCCGGCGTCGGTGGGGGAGCCGGCGTCGTCGCCCGGCGGGGGCCCGGCGTCCGGCGAGCCTCCGTCGGCGGCGCCGGCGTCCATGGTGGGCCCGGCGTCCGGAGCTCCGGCGTCCGGCGTTCCGGCGTCGGGCTCCCCGTCGCCCGCATCCGGCGGTCCCCCGTCGACCATCGGCCCCGCATCCTCCGGGGGGACCCCCGCGTCCGGGCGAGGTCCTGCGTCCGGGCGAGGCCCCGCGTCCTCGTCGGGCAGGACGCCGGCATCCGTCGCGCCGGCGTCCTCCAGGGGGCGCACCCCCGCCTCCAACAGCGCCCCGAGCTCGCCGCTACAGGCGCCGGCGACGCACGCGAGCCCGGGGCCACACTGGCTGGTCCGCAGGCAGGCCATCCCCGGGCCGAGATTCGTCTCCGGGTCGCCGCAGGCGGCGGCGCTCAGCAACGCCAGGCCCCAGACCGTCGCCAGGGCCCCGACCCGGGCGCGGCTCAGCGCGGGGGAGCAGGTGCTCAGGGGCAGGGGGACAGCACGCCTCACCGCCATCCCCTACGACTTCTGGGGGGGCGAGTTGAGCCGGGCCCCGGGAAGGGGTCCGGGGTAGGACAACATCCCGAAACAGCTTCGAATTCGGTCGAACCGGAGCCTTTCCTTCGCGTTGACAGATCGAAGCCGCCACTGCTACGTCTCAACGTGCCGGGTGGCTTCTCCCGTCGAGCCACCCTCGCCCGGGCATCCCGCGGGCCCGGGGGGAACGACCCCGGTGCGCGCGGCGACAAGGAACAGGAGTCGATGGCTGAGCAGAACGAATCCTCCGTCCTCTTCAACCTCAAGGAGCTGATGAACCTCGAGGAAGACCGCATTCGCGCCGAAGAAGAGGAGCGACGCGCTCAGGAAGAAGAAGCCCGGCGCCGCGCCGAAGCGGAGGAACGCGCCCGGCTCGAAGAGGAACAGCGCCGCCTCCGGGAAGCGGAAGAAGCGCGCCTCGCGGAAGAACGGGCCGCCCGGGAAGCCGAAGAAGCCGCGGCCCGGGAACGGGAAGAAGCCGAGCTGCGTCTCCGTCTGGAAGCGGAGCAGCGGGCCCGGCTCGAAGAGCACGAAAAGCTCCTCGCCCACGAACGGGAGATGCAGCGGCTCAAGGCGGAAGAAAAAAGGGGCATTCCCTGGGTCGCCCTCGTCGCCGTCGCCGTCCTCGCCATCGGCGGGGTCGCCGGGGCCTGGTTCGGGGTGGTCGCCCCAGAGCTCGAACGCCAGCGCCTCGAAGCGGAAGCCCAGCGGCAGGCGGCGGAGGAGGCCGCCGCGGAACGAGCCCGCATCGCTCGGGAGGCCGAAGAAGAGCGCAAGCGCGCCGAAGAAGCCCAGAAGGAAGCGGAGAAGCTGCGGGCGGAAGCCGAGCAGCGCGCCCAGGAAGAGGCGGAGGCGGAGCGCGCCGCGGAAGAACGGCGCGCCCAACGCCGTCGGTCCGGACGCCGACGGAGCTCGGGCCGGTCCTCCGGGGGCAGCCGGGGCGGCTCCGCGGACCCCTTGGGCGACCTGGACTTCAACTTCTGAAGGTACCGTCGTGACGGACGGCGCCGAGCCGGAGGTCTTCTTTCCGGGGTCGAGCCGGCTCGTCTTCCCCCTCGACGTTCCGGACCTGCACGAGGCGCGGGATTGGGTCCGCCTTCTGTCGGGGCGGGTCGGGGTCTTCAAGGTCGGCCTGGAACTGTTCACCGCCACGGGCCCGGCCTCGGTCGCGGTGGTCCGGGAGGCGGGCGCGGCCTGCTTCCTGGACCTGAAGCTCCACGACATCCCCGCCACGATGGCCGGCGCTGTGCGTCGGGCGGCCGACCTGGGGGTGCGCTTTCTGACCGTCCACACCGCAGCCGGCCCCCGAGCCCTTCGGGCCGCAGCGGAGGCGGCAGCGGGGTCGGGGACGACCCTGCTCGGCGTCACGGTGCTCACCAGCCTGGACGACGACGAGCTCCAAGCCATCGGCCTGCCGAAGCCGGCGGAGGCGGCGGCCTCCCGCCTGGGCGCCCTCGCCCGACAGGCGGGGGTCCCCGGGATCGTCTGCTCCGCCCACGAGCTGCCCCGGCTGCGGCGGGAGCTCGGGCCCGAGGTCGTCTTGGTGGTCCCCGGCATCCGACCGGCGGGGGACCAGGCCGGTGACCAACGGCGCGTGGCCACCCCCGCCGACGCCGTCCGGGCGGGGGCCGACCTGCTCGTGGTGGGTCGACCGATCCGCAACGCCGCCGACCCCGTCGCCGCCGCCGCCGCCATCGCCATGGACATCGAATCCGCTCTCCCCGATCCCTCCGCGCTTCCCCGGTGAGCGACCGACGCGTCATCGCCGGGGTGCGCGCCGTGGGCGAGGCGCTGCGCTCGTCCCGCACCGCCCGCACCGTCCAGGCGGTGCTGCTGGCGCCGGGCCTCTCCCCCCGGGAGGCGGCATCGATCGAGGACGCCGCGGGACGGGCCAAGGTCCGAGTGGAGCGCGCCCCGGATCGGGCCACCCTGGACCGCCTCGCCGGGGACCTTCGCCACCAGGGGGTCGTCGCGGTCGCGGGCGCCTACGCCTACGAGGAGCTCGACCATCTCCTCGAGGCGCCGTCCCGGCGGGCCCCGGGACGGGTGCTTCTCGCCCTGGACCAGGTGACCGACCCGCACAACTTCGGGGCGATGATCCGGTCCGCCGTGGCCCTGGGCGTCGATGGACTGGTGGTCACCAAGGACCGGGCGGCCCCGGTCTCCGGGGCGGTCGTCCGGGCGAGCGCCGGGGCCACGGAGCACGCCCGCATCGCCCGGGTCACCAACCTGGCCCGAGCCCTCCGGGCCCTTCGGGACGATCACGGCCTCGCCGTGCTGGGCCTCGACGCCGAGGGCGACCGCTCCATCGCGGCGCTCCCTCCCCCACCGCCGGCGGGGCGGGTGCTCGTGGTGGGCTCCGAGGGCCGGGGACTCCGCCGGCTGGTTCGGGAAGCCTGCGACCACCTCGTGGCCATCCCCCTCCCCGGGCCCGTCGCCTCCCTGAACGCGTCGGTGGCGGCGAGCCTCGCGATCTACGAGGTGACCCGAGAGGTCGGTGGGCGGCCGGAGGACGACCCGGGGTGAGAGGGTGTTGAGGAATCCCTCGCGAGCCCT
>DAPKRP010000893.1:0-2651 GCA_031800515.1 Polyangiaceae bacterium LLY-WYZ-14_1
GCGGGGACCCCCTCGGCGCCTCCCTCCGAGCGCGCCCTCGCCCTCCGCGCCCTTCCCCAGCTGCGCGCCCTCGCGACGGGGGACCCGAGCGGCCAGGTGCGGGCGGCGGCCCTCGAGGCCCTGGGATGTCTCGGCGAGGTCGCCGTCGACGGCCCGACCCTCCGGGCCCGCGCCCTCGAAGAGACCGACCCCGCGGCGGCGGAGGAAGCCGTGCTCGCCCTGGCCCGGCTGGCCGGCCCGGAGGTCGCCGAGACGCTGATCGCCCTCCTCGAGGCCGACCCCCGGGACACCGCCTGCCCCGAGGCGGTGCGATTCCAGGCCGCCGCCGCCCTCCCCGCCGTCGACCAGCGGCGGGCCGTCGAGGCCCTTCCCCGGGCCCTCGGTGACCCCGCGGAGCCGGTGCGGGGCGCCGCCGCCCGCGCCCTCGCCTCCGCCGCCCAGGGGGATCAGGTCGGCCTCGACGGCTGCGAACGAGCCCGCGCCGCCCTTCGGGATCGCTTCGAGCTCGAAGGGGCGCCGTCGGTCCGGCGGGACATCGCCTTCGCGCTGGCGGAGCTCGGCGACGACGGCGGGGTCCCGGAGCTCATCGACGCGGTCCTCGGAGACGACCCGGCGACGGTGATCGAAGCGGCGGAGGCGCTGGCGGCGCTCCGAGCCGACGACGCCCGGGAAGCCCTGGCGCGACAGGCCCAGCGGTTGTTCGGCCATCTGCTGGTCCGGGCGGCCGCGGCCACCGCCCTGGTCGACCTCGGGGACCCCCGGGGGGTGCCCGCGCTCCGAGCGGTGCTGACCGCTCGCCGGCCGGACGGCCGCACCTACGCCGTCCGCGCCGTCGGGGCGCGACGCCTCACGGCGCTGCGTCCCGAGCTGCTGGCCCTGGAACGGCGGCCCCGGGGCGCCGACCCCGAGGTGGTGGCGGAAGCCCTCGAGGCCCTCGGCGCCTCCTGACCGGGGTCGAGGGCCCGCGGCGGCTTGGTCCGGCGGCAGCGACGCCCCATGGTTTCCCCCGATGACCACCGACGCAGCCCTCCCTCCGGCCCCCCTGGTCGACACCCACTGTCATCTGGACTTCGATTCCTTCGAGGGCGACTTCGACGCCGTCCTCGACCGCGCCTGGACGGCCGGGGTGCGCCGCATCGTCACGATCGGCTCTGGCGACGGGCTCGATTCCGCCGAGCGGGCGATGGAGGTCGCCGCGGCCCACGGCGCCTGGGTCCACCCGACCGTCGGGGTCCATCCCCACGACGCCCGGCTGCTCGACGACGCCGCCTACGCCCGGATCGCCACCCTCGCGGAGCGGGAAGAAGTGGTCGCGATCGGGGAGACGGGGCTCGACTTCCACTACGATCATTCCCCCCGGGAGGCCCAACGGCAGGCCTTCCGCCGGCAGATCGCGCTGGCCCGGCAGGTCCGGAAGCCCATCGTGGTCCACACCCGCTCCGCCCCGGAGGAGACCCTGAGCATCCTGCGGGAGGAAGACGCTCGGGACGTCGGCGGGATCATCCACTGCTTCAGCGAGGACGCCCCCTTCGCCAAGGCCGCCCTCGACCTGGGCTTCGTCTCTTCCTTCAGCGGGATCGTGACCTTCAAGCGAGCGACGGAGATCCAGGAGGCCGCTCGGACCCAGCCGGCGGACGCCATCCTGGTCGAGACGGATGCGCCGTTCCTTGCGCCGGTGCCCTATCGGGGGAAGCGTAACGAGCCCGCCTGGGTGGCGAAGACCGCGGACTTCGTCGCGGAGCTCCGGGGGGAGGCGCCGGAGGCGTTTCGGGAGCGGACCTCGGCGAACGCCCTCCGGGTCTTCCGGCTTCCGCCGCTACCGGAAGCGGCTGGGTCGTCGGCTCCCCCGCCCCCGGGTCGCCCTTGACGCCGCTCGTTGTCGGCGTATCCTTCGCGCCCTTCGGCCTTGGGCTCCCGCTCAAGCGTCCTCCCCCCGAGCGCGCACCATGAATCAGAATCCAGGCCTCATCGGCAAAAAGCTGGGGAACACGCAGATCTTCGACGACAACGGGGACGTCCACCGGGTCACGGTGATCCAGGCGGGGCCCTGCGTCGTCCTCGGGAAGCGCACCCCCGACAAAGACGGCTACTCGGCGGTGCAGCTCGGATTCGGCAGCAAGCGGGAAAAGACCGTCCGCCGGCCCCAGCGGGTCTTCTTCGAGAAGCTCGGTGTCGACCCGGTCGCGGTCATTCGGGAGCTCCGCCTGCCGGTGGACGCCGTCGAGCCCTTCGAGGTCGGGCAGACCCTCGGGGTCTCCGACGTCTTCGAAGTCGGCCAGCTCGTCGACGTCAGCGGCCAGACCAAGGGCCGGGGCTACACCGGCGTCATCAAGCGCTGGAACTTCGCCGGCGTCGGCTCGGTCACCCACGGCGCCCACGAGTACAAGCGTCACGGCGGCTCCATCGGCCAGAACATGACCCCCGGCCGGACCTTCCCGGGCATGAAGATGCCGGGCCGCTATGGGAACGAGCGGGTCTCGATCTTGAATCTGCGGGTCGCCGCCATCGACCCGGAACAGAACCTGCTGGCCGTCGAAGGCGGCGTGCCGGGCCACCGGAACGCCATCGTGATGGTTCGCGGCGCGGTCAAGGCCAAGCGCGCGGCGGCCTGAGCCGCCTTGGCCTCCCGGTCCCGGCCCCGTCCCCGCCGG
>DAPKRP010000894.1:0-1953 GCA_031800515.1 Polyangiaceae bacterium LLY-WYZ-14_1
GTTCGAATCCCATTGCCCGCTCCGAAGCCCGCCCAATCGATGGGCGGGCTTGTTCGCGGCCAACGACTTCGGGCTTCCTCACTACGCTCGGCAAGAGCGAATCCCATTGCCCGCTCCGAAGCCCGCCCAATCGATGGGCGGGCTTGTTCGCGGCCAACGACTTCGGGCTTCCTCACTACGCTCGGCAAGAGCGAATCCCATTGCCCGCTCCGAGAAAAGCGACGTGATGAGGGGCGCGTGTCAGGAGCGCAGGCCTTCGACGAGTAGGTAGGCGATGGCGAGGGCGCCGGTGTAGGTCAGGGTCACGGGCACGGCGTAGAGGAGCTTGATGCCCGGGGGGCGGCGCTGGACCCGGCGATAGGTGTCGAAGGTGACGGCGCCGAGGATGGCTTCCGGGACCAGGACGTAGACCGCGGCGTGGCCCACCATGGTGACGTGCTGCGCATGCCAGACGGGCACGGCCCAGAGGGTTTCTTCCGACGCCCAGAAGATCACGAGGGCGGCGAGGGCCGCCACGGCGGCGCCGACCCCGGGGCCCCGAGCCCGGGCGGCGACGACCCCCGCCCAGACGGACAGAAAGAGGGGGATGGTCCAAAGGCCGGCCATGTAGGCCGAGACGGTGTCGATCTTCGGAAAGCCTTCCGCGGGAAACACCAGGACGCCGAGCACCCGAGACAGGAACCAGTCCGGCAGCACCTGGAGCACGCTGACCGGCAAGAGGAAGGCGAATAGGTCCAGCCACTCCCGGTGCCCCCGCCACCAGGCCCAGGCCGGCAGCGCCATCAGATAGAGCGCCACCAACCCGGCCATCCGCCAGCCGCTTGGCGCCGGCCCCGGAAGGAACAACCCGAGCACCGCGGCTCCGGCGAAGGCGAGGTGGAAGGCCACGACTTCCCGATCGGCCCACGGGCTCGGCGGCACGGACCGGGGGCCCCCACCCGAGCCGTCGGGGCGGACTGGCGTCGGTCGCGACCGGGGCTTCCCAGCAGAGCCACCGGACTGGTCGGCGTCCATCGGTCCATCGTTGCCGGATCGTCCCCCGGGGTCGACCCGACCAGGGCGACGATCGATGCTCACCACGGCCCCCTTCGGGCCGGAAAGGACCAGGAACGATGGCCGACAACCCGCACCAGAACGTCACCTTCCCCTCGAACGGACACACCGCCCACGGCTACCTGGCGACGCCCCCCTCGGGCACGGGTCCCGGCGTGGTCGTGATCCAGGAATGGTGGGGGCTCACCGACCACATCGCCGACGTCGCGAACCGCCTCGCCCAGGCGGGCTTCGTCGCGCTGGCCCCGGATCTGTTCGGCGGCAAGACCACCCACGACGCCGAGGAAGCCGGGAAGCTGATGCAGGATCTGCCCGAAGAGGACGCCGCCCGGGACCTCGGCGGTGCCGTCGATTTCCTCCTCGCCCACGAGGCGGTGTCCCCGAAGAAGGTCGGCGCGGTGGGCTTCTGCATGGGGGGTGGCTTCGTCGTCCAGCTCGCCGCCCAACAGGGGGACAAGCTGTCGGCGGCGGTCCCCTTCTATGGGGTGCTCCAGTCCCAGCCCGACCTCGCCGCCATCGCGGCGCCGGTGCTGGGTCACTACGCCGAGACGGACGACTTCGCCCCGCCGGACAAGGCCCTGGCGATGGGCCGGGCGATCCGGGAGGGCGGCGCCTCGGCGGCGATCCACGTCTACGGCGGCACGAAGCACGCCTTCTTCAACGACCAGAACCTGCTGAACACCTACGACCCGGACAACGCCCGAGTGGCCTGGGACCGCACCCTGGCGTTCCTGCGGGCCCACCTCGGAGGATGACCCGCACTACTCCTGGAAGGGATCGGAGAAGCGGGGGTCGGTCAAGAAGGACTCGTCCGTCAGCGCCTCGAGGAAAGCGACCAGGTCGGCCTTTTCCTGGTCCGTGAGGTCGAGCTCCCGGACGAAGGGGCTCTTGACCGGGCTC
>DAPKRP010000895.1:0-2823 GCA_031800515.1 Polyangiaceae bacterium LLY-WYZ-14_1
CGAAAGGTCGCCGGTCCCCGCCGCCGGAGACCGGGTTCGCGGAACGGGGTTCCCGGCGTCCTCCCCCTCCGCCATCGGCCCCGCGTCCTGGGCCTCGCCGGGCATCGGCGCCGCGGCGACGGCGACCACCACGGCGACGGCAGGGACGAGGACGAGGAACGCCGCTCCTTCGTTCGACCCGAGGACGCGCATCACATTTTGGGGTCGCCGGCGGGGGGCATGGTGGCGCCGTCGGCTCCTTCACCCCCGCCGGCGGGATCGACGCCGTCGGCGCCCGCCGCCGCCAGGAGCTCCTCGGCGGTCACCACGACCGGCGGTGGATCGATCTCCCAGGGGACCCGCCCGCGTTCCTGGAGCCTTCCCGCCAGGTCCCGGACCCGGACCGACGACTCCAGGACGAGGCAGGTGGCGACGGCGGCCCGCAGCCCGAGCTTCACCCCGACCAGGCCGGGGAGGACCTCCGGGATGAAAGGCTGGACGTCCGGGTCTCGCCGAAACTGATTCTCCCGGAAGACCACCTCGTTCGGGTTGGGGGCCCCGTTGACCAGGGTGGCGAGGTCCACGGTCACCTCGTCCATCTCTTCCTCCCGGATGGTGCCCGTCACGGAGGCGCCCGGGGGCAGCACGTAGCGCCGCTCCCACTGGGCGAAGTTGGCGATGACCTCGTCGTCGTCCAGGAGGAAGCCGGGCTCGTACTCGAAGAACTCGTTGACCCCGTTGAGCACGACCACGACCTCGGCGGTGGCCTCGGGGCAGTCGGCGCTCTCCGGAGCCGTGAGGTTGGTCAGCACCCAGTCCACCTGCAGCTCGAGGTCGCCGCGTTCGATCCAGGGGAGCCGAGGAAAGGGGAGGGCAGGCTCCTCCTGGTCTGCCGGGGGCTCCGGGAGCCCGCGTCGTTCGAGCTGGGCCTCCGTCGGGGGAACCAGGGGCAGCAGGATGCGTTGCTCGAAGAGGTAGAGGGCCGCTTCCTCCGTTTCGACCACCGGGGCCACCTCGCCGGTCAGGGCGAAGGCGTTGACGAAGAAGCGCTCGTCGCCCCGCTGGCAGCCGCCGGCGAGGAGGCCGACGACGGGGAGCACCGTCAGCAGCAGCCGGGGCGGGGGGAGCCGACCCGGGGGACCCTTCCAGGGACCGCCGACCCTCGGTCTCATCCGCCCACCCGCATGACGAAGGGGTACTCGACGGTCACCTCGCCGCCGTCGGGCTTCGGAAAGCGCCAGCGACGGACCTGGCGGATGATGCAGCCTTCGACGCGCGCGTTGCGCAGGCTGGAGCTGGCGATGCGGGCCATGCTGACCCGGCCATTGCGGTCGATCCGCCACTGAACCTTGACCTGCCCGGCGAGGTTCGGCTGGCGTTGGACCTCCGTGTCGTAGCAGTAGCGAACCGCCGCCTGATTCGCCCGGACCACCCGGTTGATCTGGGCGGCGGACAGAAAGCCGCTGACCCGTGGGTTGCCCCGGGAGACCTGCACGGTGCGCTCCTGCCGGGGCCGACCCCGAGCGCCGGGCCCGCGCCGGCCGCGTCCGGCTCCGGCCCCGGGCCCCGCGCCCGCTCCGGTGCCGAGGTCCCCCGCGGCGAAGAGGCTGCCTCCGGCCTGCCCGCCGCCGCCATCGCCAGCGCCCCGGAGGCCCGCTCCTCCGGGACCCCGAGCGACGACGGTCCGCGTCGAGCCGAGGCCCCCGAGGATCTCGCCGACCGAGGGCGCGTCCAGGGCTTCCGCGATGGCGTTCTGCTCGCCCCCGCCGGAAAGCGCGCCGAGGAGACCAAGGCGTCGAACCCGCTGCACGACCTCCCGGCGCTCCCCCTCCACCTCCGGCGGCTCGTCCCGTTCCGGTGCGTCCCGCTCGGCGACCCGGCCTTCTTCCCGGGGCGCGGCGGCGCCGCCGGCTTCGTCCCGGGCTTGAAGCCCGGGGTCGTCGTTGTCCGTACCGCTCGGGGTCGGGTCCGGGGGCTCGAGAAGGTCCTCCGGCGGCGGCACGACCATGTAGCGAGCGACGAGGTCCGTCGGAAGCTCCAGTGGATCCGGGTCCGGCCGCTCCCGCTCGGCGAGGACGGCCAGGATGGCGAGGGAGGTGAACAGGAAGAGGGCCAGGCCGACGCCGGCGACGAGCCCGCCGTCGACCTCCGGAAGCCAGCTTCGGGGCAGGGACCTGGCCGGGCGGACGTGCTGGAAGAACACCGCGACCGGGCCGATGGTGATGACGCCGTAGTCCTCTGGACCCAGGTCGATGGCGCTACTGCCGGAGGCCAGCGCACGCACCGCCTGCCGCACCCCCGACAGCCACACGTCACCTCCTAGCACCGAGGACAGGCGAAGCCGGTAGCCCGCTTCGTCCGGCTCGAGCACGGGCAGGCTGCCGTCGGTCACCACCCCCTCGGGCAGGGGGAAGAGGGCGTCGGCCCCCTCGCCGAGGACGACGGGCCGGGGCTCGTCGATCAGCTCCTCCGCCTGCACCGCGCCGTTCCAGAGAAGGGCGACCCGAAGCGGCGGCGCGACGGGCCCGGCCCCGGAACGGCGGGATCGGCGGGAGCGTCCGGAGAGGGGGAGCGTCACTCGAAGGCCTCCCGGTCGGCGGCGGACTCGACGAGCTCCGGGATGAACGTCCGGTGGGGCAGCCGAGGCCGATCGAACTCGGCCCGGAGCCGGGACAGAAAATACAGCAGGGACGGAGAGCGCAGCTGACCCTCGAGGTCGAGCCCGCTGAAGCGGAACACCTTCACCCGGGTGCCACCCTCGTCGACGACCTGGGTGTCCGCGTCGACGTCTTCGTCGGCCTCCGCGTCCTGCCCGCCGAAATCCACCCGGCGCGCCCCCCGGCC
>DAPKRP010000896.1:0-5830 GCA_031800515.1 Polyangiaceae bacterium LLY-WYZ-14_1
GGTCGAATGGCCCCTCCTCGATCGCATCGCCCTCGAACGGGACGTCAAGCGCGCCCTCCGTTGGTACGAGGCCCGCGGCTTCCATGGCGCGGAGATCACGGAGGTGCGCACGGACCCACCGGAGGCGATCGACGACGACACCCTGCCGGAAGACCCGGACGCGGAGACCGAGATCCCCTGCGACCGCCGCCGCCGAAACCAGGGCTGCGTCGCCGAGGTCACCCTGGTGGTGGAGGAGGGCAGTCCGACCCTGGTCGAAGAGGTCACCGTCGAGGGCCTCGACCCCCTGCCGGAGGAGATCCAACGGAAGCTGCGGCGGGAGGTGGCCTTCGAGGTCGGAGACCGCTTCGACGAGGCCTTCCACGACCGCACCCAGCAGGCGATGCGCGGGCGGCTCGCCCGAGAGGGTTATGCCCTGGCCGAGGTCCGGGGGGTCGCCCGGATCGACCGGGACGCCCGGAAGGCCTGGCTCGCCTACGCCGTCGACCCGGGCCCCGTCTGCCGCTTCGGCAAGGTCATCGTGGAGGGGGAGGCCTACCTTCCCGCGGGCCCGATCCGGGCGGCGGCCCTCATCCGGGAGGGCAGCCGCTACGACTTCGACGCGGTGGTCGACGCCCAGCGGGCGATCAACGCCCTGGGCGCCTTCTCCGGGGTCACCGTCGAGCCGGTGCTGCCGGAGGAGGGGAACGTCGTCGACGTCCGGGTCGAGGTGACCCCGGCGCGGCAGGACCGCTTCAGCCTCGGGGTAGGCGTCCAGGCGGGCGAGCTCGAGACCCTGACGGAGAACGTCAGCATCCCCCAGTGGGACCTCCATCTCCTGGCCCGCTACGAGAACCGAAACGTCTTCGGGGGGCTTCGCCGGCTGGTGCTGGAGGAGCGCCCCCGCCTCATCATCCTGGAGCGCTTCCCGAGCTTCGAACGGCCGCGCTTCGGCAATCGGCTGAGCGCGAACTTCCGGCAGCCCGGCCTGCCGGAGCCTCGGACCGACTTCATCGCCTCTGCCGCCCACGAGTACGGGCCCGACCCCTTCGACACCTTCTTCCGGCATCGCTTCGACACCCGGCTCGCCCTCCGCCGACAGTTCCTGTTCGGCAAGCTCTTCGTGCAGCTGGGTGGGGTGAACGAGATCTATCGGGTGCCCCCGGGGGAGGTGCGGCAGAACGGCGAGCCGCCCCCCGCCGACTTCGAGCTCACCTTCCTGGAACAGATCCTCCGGGTCGACCTGCGGGACAACCCGACGAGGCCCCATTCGGGCTTCCTCGGGCAGACGACCACCCACGTCTCCGGCTACTGGCTGCCGTCGAGCTGGAACTACGTTCGGTTCCTGCCGGACGCCCGGGTCTACGTCCCCTTCCCGGGCGGCGTGACCTGGGCCAATCGCTTCGCCCTCGGCATGTTGTTCATCACCCAGGCGGACGGGGACCTCGACGACCTGAGCGCCGGGCTCGGCCCCCGGGACTACCGGCTCCGGGGCGGCGGGGCGAGCAGCAACCGAGGCTACCTCCCCGGGCGCCTCGGGGACGGGATCGAAGGCGGCACCCGGCGCTGGGAGGCATCGAGCGAGGTCCGGGTCCCCATCGGGAACACCCTGGGTCTCGTGGGCTTCTTCGACATGGGGGACGTGAGCCGCGCGACCCGCTTCCGCTTCGACCATCCCCAGGCGGCGACCGGCTTCGGCCTCCGGGTCTACACCCTGGTCGGCGCCATCCGTGCCGACTTCGCCTGGCGCATCCCCAGGCTCCAGGTGCTCGCGGACGAGGACCAGCGGCTCCGGGAGGGAGACGCCGAGGGCCGCTTTCTCTCCTTCGGCAACCCGTTCACCTTCCACCTCACCATCGGCGAGGCGTTCTGAGCACGGTCAGGGCGCCTCGAAGCCGGTGAGCTCGGGAGCGTAGGGGGCGAGACGGGCGGCCATCGTCCGGGCGGCCTCCGGGCTGTGGTCGATGAGGACGAAGCCCCGCCCGTTCCGGGCGGCCGCCTCCCCGGTGGTGCCGCTCCCGGCGAAGAAGTCGAGGACGGTGGCGCCGGGCTCGCTGTGGACCCGCACGATCCGCTCGAGGACGCCCAGGGGCTTCTGGGTCGCGTAGCCGGTGCGCTCCGCGCCGGAGGTGGGGACGATGGTGTGCCACCAGACGTCCGTCGGTGTCTTGCCCCGGGCGGCCTTCTCGGGGCCGACCAGCCCCGGCGCCATGTACGGGATGCGATCCATCGCCTGCCGGTCGAAGACGTAGTCCGTCGGGTCCCGGGCGTACCAGAGGATGGTGTCGTGCTTGGCGGGCCAGCGGGCCTTCGGTCGGCCGCCGAAGTCGTAGGCCCAGATGATCTCGTTCATGAAGGCGGCGCGCCCGAGCAGGCGGTCGAGGGCGACCTTGACGTAGTGAGCCTCCCGAGGGTCGAGGTGAACGAAGAGGCTCCCCCGGGGGCTCAGGCAGCGCAGCCCCGCCTCGATCCGGGGGATCAGGAAGGCGAGGTAGCCGTCGCCGAAGTCATCCGAAAAGGCGCTCGTCCCGAGCCGCTCGACCCGGTAGCGGCGCCCGCCGAAGCCCCGTCGGGTTCCTTCCGGGTCGGCCCGGGCCCGCAGCCGTTCCCGCCGTTGGCTCCGGCCCGTGTTGAAGGGCGGGTCGATGTAGACCAGCTGGGCGAAGCCGTCCGGCAGGGTGCCCAGGGCGACGAGATTGTCGGCGCAGATGATCCGGCGGAGGGGGGGAGCGGCGGACACGGGCACCCTACCCGGCCAGGCAGTCGAGGTAGTCCCGCACCGCGACGGCCAGGCCGACGAAGAGGGCGTGGCTGACCAGGGCGTGGCCGATGGACACCTCGTCCAGGTGAGGAAGCCCCCGGAAGCGAGGCAGATTGGAGAGGTCGAGGTCGTGACCGGCGTTCACCCCGAGGCCGAGCTCGTGGGCGAGCTCCGCGGCCTTGGCGAAGGGGGCGTAGGCGGCGTCCCCCTGCCCCGCCGCAAAGGCCCGGGCGTAGGGCTCGGTGTAGAGCTCGACCCGGTCGGCCCCCATCCCCTGCGCCCAGCGGACCGCCGAGGCGCGGGCCTCGACGAAGAGGCTGACCCGGATCCCGGCGGCCTGGGCATCTCGGATCGTCCGGGCGAGCGTCTCCCGGGGCGTGTCCTCCGGCCAGCCTGCCTCGGAGGTGACCTCCCCCGGGCGGACGGGCACGAGGGTGAGCTGGTCCGGCCGCACCTCGTGCACCAGGGCGAGGAGGTCCGGCCGGGGGTCGCCTTCCACGTTGAGCTCGAGCTCCCGGCGACCCGCCTCCCGCAGCGCCGACACCACCCGAGCGCAGGCCCGAACATCGTCCGGCGTGATGTGGCGTCGATCCTCCCGGGGGTGGACGGTGATCCCCGGGGCCCCCGCCTGGATGGCGACCCGGGCGGCCCGCGCCGGGTCCGGCTCCTGGCCCCCCCGGGCGTTTCGCACCGTCGCCACCTTGTTCACATTGACGCTGAGCCGAGGCCGGAGCTCCATCCCCCGCTCCTATCAAGCCCGGCCCTCCTGTCCACCGAGGCGCCGGGTCCGGGGGCCGGCCCGGAACGGGGCTACGGCTCCTCGGAAGGCGGGACGCGGAAGAGGGCGTAGCGCCAGGGGGCCACGTCCAGGTGGAGATGGTCGTGGTGCCTCGGCCGCGGGGGTCCGACGATGCCCCGGAAGATCTCCGGGGACGCCCGGAGGCGCTGGGCCAGGCGGTGCAGGAAGGCGGCGTGGATGGCGTCCCGGCGGTGCCGGGGCGCCCAGTGGCTGGCGACCCGGACCCGGAAGCCCCAGCGGAGCCGTCGGGGCAGACCCTCTGGGAGGGGCTCCCCCCGGGGAAGGGCGCCGAAGTCGAAGCCCCGCAGGTCTAGGGCGTTGCCGAGGGCGTGCTCGCTGACCCGCCGGCGGCGTCCCCGGGCTTTGCGACAGTTGAACGCCCCCCGATGCACGAGCCGCCTCGGGGGACGACCGTAGTGGTCGGTGGCGAGCTCGACGACCAGCGCCTCGAAGCGTTCCAGGCGAGGCACGAACGCCTGGTGGACCCGGGCCCGACCCTGATAACGGAGATGGGTGCCGGGATGCCGAACCAGGGCGTCGTAGGGGCACTCGGGGGTCGTCCGACCGGCTTCGAGGAAGCGGGGGACGAGATCCAGGGCGTAGGGAGGCCCTGGCGGCGGCCACCACCAGGGCGCCTCCCCGGAAAAGGGCCAGAGACGCCCCCACCGGTCCCCGGCGCCGCCCCCCGAGCCGGGCGGGCGAGCCGGCCGCCCGTCCCCGCCTGGTGCGGCAGCGGCCTCGGGACCCCGGGCCGGATGGGCCTCGGATGCCGAAGGAGGCTCGTCCGGGGAACCCGCGCCGAAGGCGGAGAGCAAAAGGAACGTGGAGGCCAACGAACCGATCGCGACGAACGACAGCGCGCTTCGGGTCACCCGGTAGCCTATCAGCCGCCACGTCCGCCGGTCGAAGGCCCCCGCCGCTTTGGACGGGCGCGGCCCGCCGCATCCGCTTCGGACCACGGTGCCGGGGTCAGCCGTCCCCCCGGCTCCCGTCGCCGCCGTGCTCGGGGGCGTGCCCCGAGCCGTCGCCCGCGGTCGCCGTCTCCCGGGCGGCCCGGGCAGCGGGTGCCGTGCGGCCTGGTCGTTCCGCCTGGATGACCCGGCGCACGGCAGTCTCTTCGCTCAAGGCGGTCGGATCCTCCCGGACCAGCCGGTGGGCGGCGAGGGCGGCTCGCACCGCCCGCCGGCCTTCTTCGATCGCCTCGTCGGCCCGGTGAAAATCCAGGAGGCCGAGGCCGGCGAGCTGGGGGCGGACGTGGAGGTCCGGCGGCTCGCCGGCGAGGCGGTGCCGGGTGATGCGCACCTGCATCAGGTAGACGACCTGGCTGATCACCTCGTAGACGCTGGGGGGTTGGATGCGCTCTTTTCGGGCGGGCTCGTGGTGGGTGCTGTCGTGGCCACCCCAGAAGCCCTTTCGGATGCGTTCGGCCAATCGGCCGAGGGCGTGGCCAAGGTCTGAATCCTGGCCGCTTCCCTCGTCGCCCGGCGCCTCCTCGTCCCTCGAGCTCCCGTCCCCGGGGCCATCGTCGGGGGCGTCCCCGACGCCGGTGGCGGCAGGCGCGGACGAGGAGGCCTCGACGCCCTCGCTCCGGCCGTCGTCTTCGAGGGCCCGTAGCCGGGCTGCCGCCGCCTCCGCGGCGTTCCGGGGCGAGGTCGGCGGAGGAGGAGGATCCGCCCCCGGCTCCCCTACCCGTCCTTCCGACCGGCGGGGGATTTCCCCTCCCGCATCGTCGTCGTCGTCTTCTTCTTCCGGGAGAAAGCGGACCGGCCGGGTCGCCTCGAGCTCGACGGCGATGACCGCCTCCGCCCCGAGGCTGCGGCAGAGGGAGACGGGCACGGGATTGACCAGCCCGCCGTCCGTCAGCCAGCGGTTCCCGTGACGGACCGGGGCGATGAGGCCCGGTAGGGCGATGGACGCCCGGAGCGCCGCATGCAGCGGTCCCTCCGTCAACCAGACCTCTCGGCCGCTTCCGAGGTCCGTCGCGACGGCCCCGAAGGCGAGGGGCAGCTCCGAGATGGGCCGATCCGGCAGGTCTTCGGCGAGAAACTCGAAGAGACGTCGCGCCTGGATGAGCCCGCCTCGGAAGGAGACGTCGAACAGGCCGAGGACCGTCGCCTGGTCGAGCCGGCGGGCGAACCCTTCGAAGGCCTCGAGTCGGCCGGCGGCGTAGGCGGCGGCCACCAGCGCCCCCATGGAGCTCCCACAGACCACGGTGGGACGGACCCCCAGGGCCTCGAGCTCTCGTAGGACGCCGACGTGGGCGAAACCGCGAGCCGCCCCGCTCCCGAGGG
>DAPKRP010000897.1:0-1831 GCA_031800515.1 Polyangiaceae bacterium LLY-WYZ-14_1
CCGCCGTCGCCTACGCCTATCGACGACGCCATCCCACCGTTCCCCCGTCCACCGCCTGACGCTCCCTCCGGCCCCGAGGCCGACGCCGACCCTGGCCTTCAGGCCCGCGCGGAGCCGTCGACAAGCCGTGCATGACGCAACCGGACCGTCTTCCCGGCGCGAGCCCCCTCTCCCCCGGCCAGCTCGCCGGCGGACTCCTCGCCTGCGCGCTGGTCGCCGGCGCCTGCGGCGGGTCCTCGGCCCGCTCGACCCATCCCGGGGAAGGCGGCCGGGCGGAGGCGGCATCGGACGCCCGGGGTCGCGCCACCGGCCACCCGGGGGAGACGACGAGGGGAAGCGGCACCGGGGACCTCGACCCAGAGGTTCGCCGGGCAGCGGCGTCGACCCCGGTGCCAGAGAATCCGCAGCGGGTCGCCATCACCGGCGGGGATGGGCCGGCCCGGGGGGCGACCGAGCCCCTGGTGGAGATCGTCCAGTTCAGCGATTTCGAGTGTCCCTTCTGCGCCCGCGTCGTCCCGACCCTGGAGCGGCTGCTCGACCGCTACCCGAACCAGGTCCGCCTCGTCTTCCGACACCTGCCGCTCCCGATGCACGCCCATGCGGAGCAGGCGGCCCTGGCCGCCGAGGAGATCCGCCGCCAGCTCGGCGACGCGGGCTTTTGGCGCTTCCACGATCAGGTGTTCGCCCACCAGGAGGAGCTCGGTCGGGACGGCCTGCGTCGCCTCGCGGCGAGCGTCGACGGGGTCGACCTGCTCGAGCTCGAACGCGCGCTGAGCCAGGAACGGCACGCCGAACGTATCCAGGCCGACGAGACCGCGGCCCATCGCGTCGGGGCTCGGGGCACCCCCACCCAGTTCATCAACGGTCGCAAGGTCCTCGGCGCCCAGCCCTTCGAGCAGTTCGACGAGGTCGTCCGGCAGGAGCTCGCCCTCGCCGCCCGATTCCTCGAGATGGGCATGCCCCGCTCCGAGGTCCGGAACGGGATCATGGCGGACGCGAGCGCGGAGGCGGTCCCGGAACGTCCGGCTCCCGCCCGGCCACCTCCCGGCTCCCCGGACCCGGACGCGATCTACGCGGTGCCCGTGCCGGACGACGTGCCCCGCCGGGGCGGGGAAGCTCCCCTGGTCACCGTCGTCGAATTCGGGGACTTCGAATGCCCCTTCTGCGCCCGGGTGCTGGGCACCTTGGACGAGCTCGAAGAGCGCTACCGCGACGACCTGCGCATCGTCTGGATGAACAATCCCCTTCCCTTCCACACCGCGGCGAAGCCGGCGGCGATCGCCGCCCACGAGGTCTATCGCCAGGCCGGGGACGAGGCCTTTTGGGCCTACCACGACCAGCTCTTCGCGCATCAGCGGGACGGCCTATCCCGGGAGGACCTGGTGCGCTGGGCGGCGGACATCGAGGGCGTCGACGTCGGGGAGCTGCGCCGCGCCCTCGACGCCTCGCGACATGAAGACGTCCTCCAGGCGCAACAGCAGCTCGCCGTGTCCCGGGGCGCCCGGGGAACCCCGAACTTCTTCATCAACGGTCGGTACGTCGGCGGCGCCCAGCCCGTCGAGGCCTTCGCCAGGGTGATCGATGAGGAGCTCGCCCGGGCTCGGGCGCTGGTCGACGCCGGTACCCCCCGGGCTCAGAGGGTGTTGAGGAATCCCTCGTGAGGGGATCGGGAGGGGGGTGTTGTCCTGCGGCGTTCCAACCGACCGAGACAATGCTGGCGCATTGTTGAGCGGAGGGTGGGGCGGCGCAGGGCTGCAGCCCGCTTCCGAGGGCTCGCGAGGGATTCCTCAACACCCTCTCTGGTCTACGAGGCGGCGATCCGAGACGGGGC
>DAPKRP010000898.1:0-2590 GCA_031800515.1 Polyangiaceae bacterium LLY-WYZ-14_1
GGCGTGGGCTGCGGCGAGGGAGGCTGCGCCGCCGGCGTCGGCGGGGGCCGGCGGAGACGGGGATCGGCGGGCGTCGGCGCGGCGTTCTCCCGGCGCTCCGGCGCGGGTTGGCTCGGCGGCGGGTCGTCGTCCGGCGGCTCCGGGGATGCTTCCGGGAGCCCGTCCTCGAAGGTCAGCTCGACCTCCGCGAGGCGGTCCGTCGTGTCCGGGGGACCCTTCGGTCCGACGAGTTTCGCGAGGTACCCCAAGCCGCCGTAGAGCGGCAGGTGCAGCGCGAGAGACCCGAGAAACGCGAGGGCGAACACCCAGGTCTCGGACGATCGGCGGCGGCGATTCACGAGGTCGTCCGGGATACGACCAATGTGGGTCCCGGCCCCACGAACGGCAATGGCACCGTGAACCAACGTCCACGGTGCCATGAGGGCGGCCGTCCACGGCCGATGGGGCGGCGCGGTAGGCCGCGGGTCGCCTCCCTTACTGGGCGCGGACCGCCCCGCTGCTTCGGCTCCCTTGGCTCCGGGCCGGGCTGCCGCCCCGGTCGCCTTGAACCCGCACCGCGCCGCGGCTCGGCTGGCGGCGGGCCGGCTCGTCCCGCCGGTCCCGCACGCGCACGTCCCGCCGCTGCACGTCCCGACGCCCGCCCCGGTTCGGCTGCGCGCGGACGGTGCCGCGGTGCCGCGGCGTGTCCCGCCAGCGGCCTTCGACGTAGACCCAGCGGTTCCCCCGGTGCTCCCAGCGGGGCTGGACGTACACGTGCCCGGCCCGGGGGCGGACGTAATGGCCGCGAACCCAGACGTAGCGGTGCCCGGTCCACCGCCAGTGCCCCCGAACCCACACGGCCCCGCGATAGGGCCGAGGCGGCGGGTTCACCACGACGTGGGCCGGCGGGGGGGGCGGCTCCTGATAGACGTAGACCGGCTCGCCGGTGCTCGCAGCGAAGGTCGCGGCGCAGCCGCCGAGACCGACCGCCATGGACAGGGCGGCCGCCGCCGTGCGGGCGGCGCGGAGGGGCATGAAGCGGAAAGGCGGGGTGAGCATGGCGGGGATTCCTCGTCGGGCCGCGGTCGCCGGTGGGCGAAGCAGCCTCGATGGCAACGTGGGTTCGTCCTGGAGTTACGCAAACGCCGGGCCAGGGCTTCCCGGCGGCCCCGATGCGCCAGGTTGGACGGAGGGCCAGGTTGGACAGGGGTGGGGGAAGGTGGTTCGTTCCCTCCGGCATGGCGGAGGACCTCCAGTTCGACGACGAGACCCAGCGGATCCTTCACCGCTTCGGTTTCGACGAGTCCACCTTTGGTGCGCTCCGGGACCGGCTGCGACGGCAAGAAGGCGTCGACAACGTCGTCCGCGGCCAGGTCGCCCCCCCGGCGGAGGAGGACGTCGTCCCCCTGCCACCCCCCGGCGACCCTGACCGCACCCGCCTCACCGAGCGAGGACGGGCCGCGATGGCCCGGGGAGAGGTCGGCCTCGTCATCCTGGCCGGCGGGATGGCGACCCGTTTCGGCGGCGTGGTCAAAGCGGGGGTTCCGGTGGTGGACGGGCGGAGCTTCCTCGAGCTGAAGCTCCAGGACGCCGCCCGGGCGGCGGAGGACGCCGGGGGACGGCTGCCGGTCTATCTCATGTCCAGCTTCGCCACCGACGAGGCCCTCCGGGAGCTCGCCGAGGAGGTCGCCCCGCCAGGCCTCGAGGTCGAGGTGTTCCCTCAGTTCGTCAGCGTCCGCTTGACCGAGGACGCCTCGGTCTTCCGCGGCGACGACGGTCGGCCCTCCCTCTACGCCCCGGGGCACGGGGACCTGCCCTTCGCCCTCCAGCGGGCGGGGATCCTCGACCGCTTCCAGCGCGCCGGCGGGAAGGTGCTGTTCATGTCGAACGTCGACAACGTCACCGCGACGGCGGACCCGGCGGTGGTGGGGGCCCACCTCGAGGGCGGCGCTCGGATCACCGTCGAGGTCGCCCCCAAGGCGCCCGGGGACCGCGGGGGCGCGCCCGCCCGCATCGACGGCGACCCCCAGATCGTCGAGACCTTCCGCTTCCCCCCGGACTTCGACCAGGATGCGATCCCCGTGTTCAACACGAACACCATGCTCTTCGACGTCGAGGTCCTCGAGAGCGACCGCCCCCTCACCTGGTTCCGGGTGACCAAGAAGGTCGACGGACAGCCGGTGATCCAGTTCGAGCGCCTCGTCGGCGAGCTGACCGCGTTTTGGACCACCCGATTCCTACGCATCGCCCGGACGGGGGACGATGCCCGGTTCCAGCCGGTGAAGGATCCGGCGGAGCTCGAAGCGCGGACCGACGAGATCGCCCGGGCGCTTCGCTCCCGAGGCCTGCTGCCCCGGGCGTGACCCGGCGGGATGGGGGCCGCCCCCGGGGGGCGCTGCGGGTGCTGCTGGCGGCGGCGCTCTCCATCGGGGGCGGCTGCGAGGCCGGGGCGGACGCCGACGACCGCCGTCGGGGCGGACGAGCCCCGGAGATCGGCGACCTGCGCTGCGAGCTCGGGCCCTCCCATCGGCTGGCCCGGAGCACCGGCCTGGCCTTCCATGGCGTTGCCCTGGTGCCGCCGGTGCCCACCGACGACGCCGAAGGCCTTCCC
>DAPKRP010000899.1:0-4366 GCA_031800515.1 Polyangiaceae bacterium LLY-WYZ-14_1
GCCCACCTTCCCCCGCCGCCCCACACCGGTGACCACCCCGCCGAGTGGCCCGGACGCGGGCCCGCCGGTGCGGGCGCTCGCGATTCTGGCCCTCCCCCTGCTGCTCCTGGTCGCCGCCCCTGCCGTGGCGGTCCTCTACACCGACTACCGATGGTTCCGCAGCCTGGGCCAGGAGGCCGTCTTCACGACCCTGCTGTCGACCCGGCTCGGACTCGGCCTGGTGGTCGGCGCCCTCGCCTTCGCGCTCTTCTACGGCAACCTACGCTGGGCCCTTCGTGCCTCCCGGGGACTGGGAGGCCTCGTCCTGGGCGACGGAGGAGACGGCACGGGCCCCCAGCTCGACCTCGGACGCCTGCTCGGGCGCCTGAGCCTTCCCCTAGCGCTCCTCGTGGCCCTGCTGGCGGGGAACGCCGCGTCCTCCCTCTGGGAGACCTGGCTCGGGTGGCGACACGCCGTCGACTTCGGACGCGTCGATCCCCTCTTCGGCCGGGACGTCGGCTTCTACGTCTTCGAGCTCCCCGCCTACGAGGCGGCGGTCTCCGCCGTCTTCGGGTTGATCGCGGTCTCCGCCGCCGGCGCCGTCGGCCTGTACTTCCTTCGAGGCGCCATCGTTTCGACCCCCCGGGGTCTACGCATCCATCCGGCGGCTCGGCTCCATCTCGGCGCCCTCGGAGCCGTGGTCTTCGTCGTGCTGGCGTTCTGGGCCTGGTTCGAGACCTTCCACCTCTTCGATTCGACTCGCGGCCCGGTGGTCGGCGCGAGCTACGCAGACGTCCACGCCCGGCTGCCGGCGCTGCGGGTGCAGGTGGCGACGGCTGCCGTCGGCGCCGTGCTGATCCTGGCGGGGGCTCGACGAGGGCGCGTGCTCTGGATCGGCGCCGCCATCGCCCTGTATCTCGCCGTCGAGGTCGTCGGCGTCCAGGCCTTCCCCGCCCTGCTTCACCGGTTCACCGTCCTTCCGAACGAAGCGGAGAAGGAAGCCCCTTTCATCGCCCACAACATCGCGGCCACCCGAGCCGCCTACGACCTCGAAGAAGCCGGGACCCGGGTGCTGCCGGCAGAGGGAGGTTTGAGCGCCGAGGACATCGCTCGGAATCAGGCGACGACGGACAACATCCGGGTCTGGGACCACGAGCCTCTGCTCGACACCTTCGCGCAGATTCAGGAGATCCGGACCTATTACGAGTTCGAAAGCGTCGACAACGACCGCTACGTGCTGGACGGCGAGCTGCGTCAGACGATGGTCTCGGCTCGGGAGCTCGATGTGAAATCGCTTCCCAAGCGCACGTGGATCAACGAGCACTTCGTATTCACCCACGGCTACGGGGTCACCCTTGGCCCGGTCAACGAAGCCACGCCGGAAGGTCTGCCGGTCCTCTTCGTCCAGGACATCCCCCCGGTGACGGAGGTGTCGGAGATCGAAGTCTCCCAGCCGGCGATCTACTTCGGGGAGCTGGTCAACGACTACGTGTTCGTCAACTCGGACACCCGGGAGTTCCACTACCCGTCCGGCGAAGACAACGTCTACCAGGCCTACGAGGGCCGCGCCGGCGTCCGGCTGGATTCGGGCTTGACCAAGGCGGCGATGGCGATTCGCCTCGGGGAGCTGAAGGTCATGCTCTCGGACGATCTGGGCCCGGAGAGCCGGGTGCTCCTCCGCCGCAACATCCGGGAACGGGCGCAGAGCCTGGCCCCCTTTCTCCGCTTCGATCGGGACCCGTACCTGGTCGTCCGGAACGACGGCCGGCTCGCCTGGGTCCACGACGCCTATACCGCGAGCGACCGCTTCCCCTACGCCGAGCCCCACCGTTCCGGCGTGAGCTACATCCGAAACTCGGTCAAAGTCATCACAGACGCCTACGACGGCAGCGTCACATTCTACGTCGCAGACCCGGACGACCCGATCATCCAGACCTGGGAAAAAGCCTTTCCCCAGCTCTTCCAGGGGCTGGACGAGATGCCCGACGACCTCCGCGCGCATCTTCGGTACCCGGAAGACATCTTTCGTATTCAGACGGAGATGTTCGCCACATACCACATGGATCAACCCGATCTCCTCTACAACCGGGAGGACCAGTGGGAGATTCCCACCATCAACCAAGGCGACGAACGGCGACGGCTCTCGCCTTACTACACCGTCATGCGCCTCCCTGGGGAAGACGAGCCGGAATTCCTCTTGATGCTTCCCTTCACACCCCAGCGGAAAGAGAACCTGGCGGCCTGGATGGTCGCCCGGATGGACGGCCCGCATCTGGGGGAGATGGTCGTCTATACGTTTCCAAAAGACCGGCTGGTCTTTGGGCCTCAGCAGATCATGAACCGCATCAACCAGGATGCGGACATCGCCCGGCAGGTTTCCCTTTGGGACCAGCGGGGCTCGGAGGCGATCTTCGGGACGCTCCTGGTCATTCCCATCGAGGAATCGTTGATCTACGTGAGCCCCCTCTACCTGCGGGCGGAGGGGGGGCGGATCCCGGAGCTCAAGCGGGTCATCGTCGCCTACGAAAACCAGATCGCCATGGAGCCGACCCTGGACGAAGCCCTCGCCAAGCTCTTCGCCGACGAGCCTCCGTCGACGGCGCAGGCCCAGGCCGAGGCCGCCGGCGGGGAGGTCACCCGCCCCGCGTCGGCGGAGGACGCGGCGGCGGCCGCCGCCTCGGCGGGCACGGAGCAGCGGACGGGAACGACGCCCCGACCGGCCACTCCGGCGGCCCCGACGCTTCCGGCGGACGATCCACGGGTCGAGGCGGCCCGACGCGCCTACCGGCAGGCTCAGGACGCCCAGCGGGCGGGGGATTGGGCCGCCTACGGCGACGCCCTGCGGGCGCTGGGACAGGCCCTCGGGGAGGAGGAAGGCGCCGACGGTGCCGCCGCCGGTCCCGCTCCAGCCCCTCCGTCCGCACCCTGAACGCTGGGTTTCAGAGGGTCGCTCAGAGGGTCGATCAGACGAAGGCCAGCCCGGCGACCCAGCCGTCGGGAAGGCGACGCTTCCAGACCACCTTCGCGTGCTCCGTCGAGGCGCTGGCCGGGTCCGTTCGGAGGGTGAGACGGCAGACGTCTCCGACCCGGACCTCCCCTTCCAGGGCGAGCCGCACGCCGCCACGGCTCACGTTGAGGGCCACCCCCCGGGCGGCCCGGGGCGAGTCGATCTCGACGTCGGCGTGGAGGGGAACGCGGTGGGCGGTGCGTCGGGCTCCCCGGTGGAGGGCGTCATCCCGGGGCCCGACGGGCAGGGTGTCGGCAAAGCGGCTCATGGTCCCGAGCCGCATGGTAGCAAACCGTAGTCCAACGTAGGCAAGTATCCGACACGGTCGCCCAACCCGGGCATCCCTGGCCCCGGCGCCGCCGCCGGAGGGGCGGCCAGGAGACCGGGTGACCGATCGCGGCACGAACGTGACGAATCCGGTCACACGGACGCGACGGCCGCCCGCAGCCGGCGAAGGGCGGGGAGGGAGGTCCGCAGGTGCACGCCGTACCAGAAGAGGTCCCGGCCGGAGACGAGGCGGACGCGCTCCCGACGGGTCACCCAGGGCGTTCCCGAAAGGAGCGGCTCTTGCAGCAACGCCGTCCGACCGGCTTCGTCGAAGGCGTAGGGCTCGTCCGGAAGAAGCAGGATCGAGGGATTCCGATCCCGCACCTCGGCGAGGGACACCCGGGGGTAGCGGGTGTCCCGGTCGCCCACCCGGTCCGCGGACAAGGGGGCCCGTCGACCGAGATCGGCGGCCAAGGGGTAGCGCCGGGGCCGATCCGAGAAGACGTTTCGGAAGCCGCTGAGCTCGAGGAGGTCGCTTGCGAAGGCGCGGCCGTCGAAGGTCATCCAGGGGTCCTTCCAGACCGGGACGAAGACGCCGACGAGGTCCCTTCCAGGAAGTCCCCGGGCCCGGGCCGCGTCCGCCTCGCGGAACGCCTCCCGCACCTCGGCGACGAGCGGGTGGGCCTCCGGGTCGAGGCCGAGGAGCCGCGCCAGATCGGCCAGGTGCGCCACCGACTGGTCGACGGTTCGGGGAAAGGAGACGTGGACCCGGAGCCCCCGGGCGATGAGGGCTTCGACCGCCGTCTTCGTGTTTTCCTCCTGATTGGCCAGCACGAGGTCCGGCCGTAGGTCCACGACCGCGTCGACGTCGACGTTCTTCGTGCCGCCGATGGAGGGGGCCGCGGCGACCTCGGGCGGCTCGACGCAGTAGTCCGTTCGCCCGGCGAGCCGATCGAGGCCGCCCAGGAGGACGACGGACTCCGTCTCGCTCGGCACCAGGGAGACGACCCGGCCCGCCTCCCCTGCGGGCACCTCCCGGCCCAGGGCGTCGACGACGACCTCCCGGGGCGCGCTCATCGGGGTAGAGCGCGGCGACCGCCTTGTCGAACCGAC
>DAPKRP010000900.1:0-9569 GCA_031800515.1 Polyangiaceae bacterium LLY-WYZ-14_1
GCACCGCCCGCCCCAGGGCCGCCCGCACCTCCTCTCCATCGCCGCCGCCCCGGGCCTGGGCGGTGAGGCCCGTGGTCCCCATCCGAAGGAACCCGAAACCCCAGAAGACGAAGGTGAAGACCAGGGCGCCGACCGCGACCGCCCCGAGGGGGGCCGGGTCGGCGATGCGACCGATCACCGCCGTATCGACCAGCCCGAGGAGCGGGGTGGACACGTTGGAGGCGATGATCGGCAGCGCCAGCCCGAGGATGCGCCGATGGCTCGGCCCCACCGCCTCGGGCGCCGAGTCCCCCGGAGGTGCGGCGCTCACCGTACCCCTCCGATGCTGGCTTCCCCTGGAACGCCCCGTTCCAGGAGAGGCACTGGCGGGCCCTGGACCCTGCGCGCACACCACAGAAGAACACCGAGGAGGCGCCCATGGGCATGTTGGTCGAAGGCAAGTGGACGACGAAGTGGTACGAGCCGGATGAGAAAGGTCGCTTCGTCCGGGGGAAGACCGCCTTTCGGGACGCGGTGACGGCGGACGGATCGAGCGGCCACCCGGCGGAGGCGGGCCGCTACCATCTCTATGTGGCCTGGGCGTGCCCGTGGGCCCACCGCGCCCTCCTGGGTCGGACCCTCAAGGGGCTCGAGAAGGCCATCGACGTCAGCATCGTCGATGCGTTCATGGGGGACGACGGGTGGACCTTCGGCCAGGACGAGGACGGTATCCAGGACCCGATTCACGGCGCCCGCTTTCTCCGGGACGTCTACCTCGCCGCCCAGCCGGACTTCACCGGCCGGGTGACCGTGCCGGTGCTCTGGGACAAGACCGCGGGCACCATCGTGAACAACGAATCCCGCGAGATCCTCCGGATGTTCGACACCGCCTTCGATGGGGTCGGCGATGCCGGGGTGAACCTGCTGCCGGCGGGCAAGGAAGCGGAGGTCGACCGGACCATCGACGAGATCTACGAGCCGGTGAACAACGGGGTCTACCGCTCTGGTTTCGCCCGCAGTCAGGAAGCCTACGAGGAGGCGGTCACCGAGCTGTTCGGAAAGCTCGACGAGCTGGACGCCCGCCTCGGGGAACGCCGCTACCTCTGCGGCGAAGTGGTCACGGAGGCGGACATCTGCCTCTTCACCACGTTGATCCGCTTCGACCTGGTCTACCACGGTCACTTCAAGTGCAACCTGCGGCGGATCTCCGACTACCCGAATCTTTCCGGCTACGTGCGGGAGCTCTGGCAGGTCCCGGCCATCCAGGCGACCTGCAACCTCCCGAGCACGAAGCGGCATTACTACGCGTCCCACGAATCGGTGAACCCGACCCGCATCGTCCCGGTGGGCCCCGACCTGTCCTACTTGGATGCGCCCCATGGCCGGGAGCGCGTCGGCGGCGATCGGGAGACGGCGTTCGACCGAGGCTGACCGGCTACCGGACGGAGGGCCGCCGTCCCCGGGGGTCCGCCGGCGGTCGTACGGGTCCTGACGGGGGCCGGACGGGTCGGGGGGTCCTCCGGTTTCCGGACGATCGCGCCGATGAAGGGGGCATGCGTGTCCCGTTCCGGCCGCCCAAGTGTCTAGTAGCACTTGACACTTTTGGACCCCTCGGCTACGTCGGAGCCTACGGTGGCTAGGCGTCAGGCGGTCAGAGCCGCGAGCTCTCGACGGGCGGGCGGTGCCCCGGGGCGCTCCCAGCGCCGGCCAGGGGTCCTCGGCCTGTTGGAAGCCCGGGTGGCTCGGCGCACCACCCTGTTCGACGACCCGCAAGCCATCCCCGGCCCGCTGACCACGATGCTGTTGGGCCTGCTGCCGGGCTCGGTGCTCTCCCGGATCGAGGTGACCCGACGGGACCTCGGCATGGTGGTCCGTCAGCTCGCGGGCCATCCGGCGCCGACGGTGGTCAAGGCCCATCCCCGGCTCCTGCCGCCTCCGGTGGGACGACCGGGGACGCTCGGGCCAGGGCAGCCGTCCGGGCCGTCCGCCAGCCGAGCCGGCGGCACGCCGACCGCGGGGTCGGAAGCGATGGGGCCCCCTTCCCCGTCCCGGTCGGGAACGCGATGGTCCGATGCGTCCGAGCTTCGGGCGCCCGGGGACCGAGGGGCCCTGAACGGCGCGGGGGCGCCGCAGCGGAACGGGTCCTACCGGCCGCCCGGGCCGGACCGACTCCAGCCTTCGAGCCGGCCTCCGGCCCGCCGCGCTTCGTCCATCCCGCCGGCCCTCCGTCCCGACCCAGATGCCGAGGAGCTGTCCGTGCGGGAGGGTCCTTCCCCCCTGGACGCTCGTACCCTCGACGTGGTGAAGGTCGTTCGAGAGACCCCGGACGCCGTCTCTCTGACCGTCGACGACCCGAGCGGCCGGCCCATCGACTATCGGCCCGGCCAGTTCTTGACCCTGCTCCTCGACATCGACGGGCGCGAGGTGCGTCGGCCCTACAGCTTCTCGACCTCGCCCTTCGACGGTCGCCTGCCCACGCTGACGGTGAAGCGGGTCCCGGGTGGGGTCGCTTCGACCCACCTGGTGGAAGGGGTGCAAGAGGGGGACGCCCTGCGGGCCATCGGGCCCTCTGGGGCGTTCGCCACGGATGCCGACCCCCAGCGATCCCGGCACCTGGTCATGCTCGCCGGAGGGAGCGGCATCACCCCCATCATGAGCATCCTCCGGGCGATCCTGGCCGCCGAGCCTCGGAGCCGGGTGACCTTGGTCTACGGGAACCGAAGCGAACGGGACATCATCTTCCGCTACGCCCTCGACGCCCTGGCCTTCCGTCATCGGGACCGGCTCGTCGTCGACCACGTCTTGAGCGAGCCCACGCCGGACTGGAAGGGCCCGACCGGCTTGCTGGACCGGAAGAACGTGATGAGCCGGTTGCGCACCCTCGGGGTGCAGGACGACGACGACACGGAATACTACCTCTGCGGACCGGAGCCGATGCTCGAAGGTTGCCGGGAGGCCCTGAGCCGCCGGGAGGTGCCGGAGGCCCGCATCTTCGAAGAACGGTACGTCAAGCCCGAGGTCACCGGGGCCGGCCGTCCTACCGACGCGACCCACCAGAAGCCGGTCAAGATGAAGGTGGTCCGGGGCCCGGCGCAGCGGTTGATCACCGTCTCTCCCGGCCAGAGCCTGCTGGAAGCCGGGGTGGCCGCCGGGATCGACATGCCCTTCTCCTGCACGATGGGGGGATGCGGCGCCTGCAAGGTGCGGCTGACCGCTGGCGAGGTCACCATGGCCGAGCCGAACTGCCTCCGGGAGGACGAGCGCGCCGACGGCTACGTGCTGGCCTGCTCGTCCTTCCCGAAGACCCCAGTCGCGGTGGAGATCGAAGGGTGACCTACCGGGAGGCGGACCCAGGGGAGAGCGGGTCGACCACTCCTCGGAAGGACGCGCCGCCGACCCGTTCCCCCCAGGCGGCGCCCGCCGGGGAGTCCGGTTCCCCCTGGACCCTCCGGATGCGGGACCTCTCCGCCGCAACCGGCCTGCCCCGGCAGGCGATCCACTTCTACATCCGGGAAGGGTTGGTCCCGCCGGGCCGGAAGACGGGGCGGAACGCCGCGGTCTACGGGCCCGAGCACCTCGACCGGCTGGCCTTGATCCGACGTTTACAGCACGAGCGCTTCCTGCCCCTCCGGGCGATCAAGGCGCTCTTGGACGACCGGGACGCCGCCGACTTCACCGAAAGCCAGCGCCGCTTCCTGCGCGAGGTGCGGACCCGGCTGCCGGAGGAAGACGGGCGCGGGGACCTGATGGACCCATCGCCGGCAGAAGACCTCGAGGGGAGCCCCGCCGCTCCCGAAGCGGGCGAGCCCACGGACCGGTCGGTGGGCTCCGCCGCGTCCGGGAGCCGAACGGCCAGGGCTGCCCCCGCTCGGGCCGACGAGCTGATCCAGACGACCGGGGTCGACCCGGAGGACCTCGTCCGCCTGCACGCATTGGGATTGATCCGCGGTCGGGAAGCGTCCGACGGGGCGTTGGAGGTTCCCGTCGAGGACCACGGCGTCGTGCGCATCGTCGCCGAGCTTCGAGCCGCCGGCTTCACCAAGGAACGTGGCTTCCGGGTGGAGGACTTGTCCGAGTTCCAGGAGATCGTGGGGCGCCTGCTGCGCTGGGAGACAGCGCTCGTGAGCCGGCATCTCGGGGACGAGCCGCCGGAGGTCGCCGCCCACATGGTGGAGCGCGCACTGCCACTCCTCGAGCGTCTGCTGGTGCGCACCCACCAGAGCCGTCTGCGGGCGTTCCTGGAGGCGCTGTGACGCGGTCAGGGCATGAGCTTGCCGTGGTGCAGGTCGTGTTCCCCCGGCCAGTCGTCCCCGCCGAAGGCGTCCCAGGGCAGGATCGACACGTCGAAGCCAGCGCTCGGGCAGAAGGGGCATCCCTGCCGGTCCCCGAAGCCGTCCGACCGGAGATGTCGCGCCTGGAAAAAGCGTTCGCAGTGAAGGCAGCAGAGCCACATGTCCGCCCGCCGAGGCCCGGCGTCCCGGAGCTGGTCGGCCAGCGGCTCCCGGATGCGGACGTGCACGTCTTCGATGTCGGCCAGGGGATCGAAGGCCGGGTCCGCCTCGTCCAGCAACGTCGTCGAACCCGGTTCCGACCCCCGCCGGAAGGAAGGCACCGCCAGGTCGAGCACGCACCATCGGTCCGTCGGGGCGTCCGGGTCGACTTCGAAGAACCCGTCGCCGCCAGTTCCGTCGTCACCGGGGCCGTCGTCACCGAGGTCGTCGTCGCCAGGGCCGAGGTCGCCAGGAAGCTCGCCGAGGGAGGCGGGTTGGCCCGGGATGGTCGCGCGGTCCCTGGCTGCGTCCTGCGCGCCCCGGGCCGCGCCCCGGTTCGCGCCGTGGGTCCCTGCCTGCGTCGATCCATGCGTCATCGCTTTCGTGCTCCTCTCCATGGGTGGGGTGGAGCCTTCATCGGCCCGCATGCCCGGCGGTTGCTTCCGGGCTTCAGGTGAACCCATGCCCGACCCCCAGCTCCTCCAGCGCATCCTTCCCGCCCCGGTCCGCCAGCGGGTCGAGCCCTATCTCGAGGCCCTCGAGATCATGGGCGAGGCCAGCGATCCCCGGGTGCTCGCCAGCCTGGGCCCCTCCGGGGTCCGCGGTCTGCTCTTCCGACGCGGCAAGCAAGGCATCCCGTCGACCTTCCCGGCGAGCCACGAGGCGTACTTCGACTGGACCTATCCGAAGGATCAGCCGGAGATGCAGGACCTCTACGAGCGGGCGAAGGACAATCAGTGGAACGGCGCCCAGCTCCCCTGGGACACGGAGGTCGACCCCCTCAGCCCGGAACGCCGACTGTTACCGCCCGAGTTCTTCGACCACGAAGCCCTGGCGCAGCACGGCATCCGGCTCGACGATGAGGAGCGGCGTCGCTTCGACCATTCGATGGTCAGCTGGATGCTCAGCCAGTTCCTCCACGGGGAACAAGGGGCGCTCATGGCGGCGGCCCAGGTGACCGAGGCCGTCCAGTTCTTCGACGGAAAGTTCTACGGGGCGACCCAGGTGATGGACGAGGCTCGGCATGTCGAGGTCTTCCATCGATACCTCGATACGAAACTCGAAAAGCTCTACCACATCAACGACAACCTCTTCGTCATCATCGACGCCCTGATGACCGACCGGCGTTGGGACATGAAGTTCTTGGGCATGCAGATCATGGTCGAGGGGCTCGCCCTAGGGGCCTTTGGCATGCTCTTCAAGATGACCCAGGAGCCCCTGCTGAAGGAGCTTCTGGGCAAGGTGATCCAGGACGAAGCCCGCCACGTCCACTACGGCGTCGTCGCTCTCCGGGAACACATCCGGACCGAGCTGTCGGAAGGGGAGCGTCGGGAACGGGAAGACTGGGCCTTCGAGGTCGCGCTCCTGATGCGGAATCGGATGGTCGCCTACGAGGTCTTCGAAGAGTGGTTCGAGCACAAAATGTCCAGGGCTCAATGGCGCGAAGTCGTCTATCGGGCCAAGGGGATGGAGGCCTTCCGCCAGGTGATGTTCAGCCGGCTCGTCCCGAATCTCCGGGACATCGGACTCCTGTCGGAGCGGATTCAGCCCCACTACGATCGCGTCGGGTTGATGCGCTACTGGGACGGGCCGAGCGCCCGCAACCTCACCGGCGACCAGCTCCTCCGGAGCCTCGGCGCCTGAACGGCGCGCCGGGCGGCGCCCCGGGTAGCGTCCACCGGGAGGGATCGGGGAACATGGCCCCATGCACGCCGATCCCTGGCCCGCCCTGCCCTACGACGACTGGGCCGACACCGCGACGACGCTCCACTACTGGACGCAGATCGTCGGAAAAGTCCGCCTCGTCCGGACCCCCTGGATGAACCACTCCTGGCACGTCACCCAGTACGTGACGACCCGGGGCCTCACCACGTCGCCCATCCCCGCCGGGAACCGCAGCTTCGAGCTGGACTTCGACTTCCTCGGCCACCGCCTGGACATACGGGTTTCCGACGGAGCCTCGGCGGGCTTCCCCCTGGTGCCCATGTCCGTCGCGACGTTCTACGGAAAGACGATGGACGCCCTCTCCGGTCTCGGTCTCGAGACCGACATCCACGGGGAGCCGAACGAGATGCCCCACCCCATCCCCTTCGCCGACTGCGAGGAGCATCGCTCCTACGACGGGGAGGCGGTGGGCCGGTTCTTCCAGGTGCTCTCGTCGGCGGACAAGGTGTTCAAGCGCTTTCGAAGCGGCTTCGCGGGCAAGTGCAGCCCGGTCCACTTCTTCTGGGGGAGCTTCGACCTGGCGGTCACCCGCTTCAGCGGACGGAAGGCGCCGCCTCACCCGGGGGGCATGCCGAACCTGCCGGATTGGATCACCCGAGAGGCCTATTCCCACGAGGTCAGCAGCGCGGGCTTCTGGCCCGGGGGGCCAGGCGGACCGGGGCCCCTCTTCTACTCCTACGCGTATCCGACCCCGGAGAAGTTCGCCGAACAGCCCGTCCGGCCGGCGGCGGCCCGTTGGCTGGCAGACATGGGAGAGTTCGTACTGACCTACGAGGCGGTGCGGCAGGCCGACGACCCGGAATCGACGCTGCTCGCCTTCCTCGAGGACACCTACGTCGCGGCGGCCACGACCGGTGACTGGGACCGCAGCGCCCTCGACTGGGACGGCAGCGAGGTGCCGGCGCGCTACCGCGCCCCCGGCGGCTGAGAACGGGCGAGGTGTGGAATCCGCTACGGGAGTGCGGGACCTGGTTGGCGGGGGCCGACGACGCCCTTACTAGTAGAGCATGACGACCGCAGCGACGACCCCGCTACGTAAGGCCGCCTACTACGCCCAGCAGACGGGCGTGATGGTGCCCCTCGCGGCGGCGCACCTCGCCCTCGGCCGGCTCGGCCCGGGTCGGGCCCACGCCCAGCGTCCGGTCCCCCCAAAGGAAGGCATCGCCGAGCTTCGGCGACGCTACCGAGCGCTTCTGTCCCGAGACCTCGACAACGTCGAGAAGGGCCTCTACCCGGCGAAGCTGCTCTTCGACCTTCCCGTCAGCGAGTACCTGAAGCGCGTCCCCGCGCTGTTCCGGGAGATCCCTCGAACCCTCGAGCGGCGTCAGACCGGCGACTTCCAGGAGCTGCCGGACGACGTCGACCTGCGCGCCTACCCGCCCTACTTCCGACGGAACTTTCACTGGCAGACCGACGGCTATCTGTCCCGCCGTTCCGCCGAGGTCTACGACCTGAGCGTCGAGTTTCTGTTCCTCGGCCTCGCCGACGTCATGCGGCGTCAGATCGTGCCTCCGGTCACCCGCTTCGTTCAGGACCGAAGGACGTCGGACGCGGGTCGGCTCCAGGTGCTCGACGTCGCCTGCGGCACGGGAAGCGCTCTCCGGGTTCTGGCGCACGCCCATCCCCAGCTCCGTTACACGGGCCTCGACCTGAGCCCCTACTACCTGCAGGTGGCCCGGGAGCGACTCCGAGACGTGGAAGACCTGTCCCTGGTCGCCGACAACGCGGAGGACATGCCCTTCCGCGACCAGCGCTTCGACGTGGTGACCAGCGTCTACCTGTTTCACGAGCTGCCTTCGAACGCCCGGCGGGCGGTGCTTCGGGAATGCCTCCGGGTTCTCCGGCCGGGGGGGCTCCTGGTCCTGGAAGATTCGGCCCAGCTGGTGGAAAGCCCGGAGCTCGGCTTCGCCCTCGAGAACTTCGCCCGGGAGTTCCACGAGCCCTTCTACCGGGACTACATCCGGGACGACCTGGCGGCGGCGGCTCAGGAGGTCGGCTTCGAGGTCGACCGAACGGAAGCGCATCACGTCAGCAAGGTCGTCGTCGCCCGCCGTCCGGCGGATTGAACGTTCGGGCTCCCGGGCACCATCGTCCCTTCCCGTATGCCCGGGCACCTTGATCCGAACGGTCGGCCGCCGTAGCGTCGGATCCGCCAGTGCCAGGGCGTGGTCGGGGGGTCAGCCCTGCGGTCCGGAGCCGTCTTCGGCACCCCGGGGTACATACCCAGACAGCATGCCCATCCCCACGGAAGAAGAGCGGATCGGACGCCTGGTCGGGGGGCGATACCGACTGACCGCCCGCCTGGGGCGAGGGGGCACTGGCGTCGTCTACGCAGCGGAGCACACCTGGACCGGGCGGCGGGTCGCGGTGAAGATCCTGCGCCCGGAGTTCGCCCGGGACCTCTCGGTCACACGACGTTTCCTCCAGGAAGCCCGGGCCGCTGCCACCATCGACCATCCCCACGTCGTCGGGGTCTTCGACATGGGAACGGACACGGACGGCACCGTGTTCATGGCCCTCGAGCTCGTGAACGGGCAGCCCTTGTCCGCGATCCTGGCGAAGGAAGGCACCCTGTCCCCGGACCGGGCCCTATCTCTGCTGCTCCCGGTGATGGATGCCCTCCAGGCCGCCCACGACGCCGGCGTGGTCCACCGGGACATCAAGCCGGAAAACGTGCTCGTTCGGCCCGGGTCCGCCCCCGATGGACGGCCCTACCCAAAGCTCGCCGACTTCGGCATGGCGCGCATGCTCGCATCGAGCTGGGGGCGTTCCACCCAGACCGGCGTCGCCGTGGGCACCCCCCTATTCATGTCGCCGGAACAGGCGCACGCGGACGATGACGTCGGCCCCCAGAGCGACGTCTGGTCGATGGGCGTGCTGCTCTACCACTGCCTTTCCGGTCGCTTCCCCCACGAATCGGACTCCCCGGCGCAGCTGCTCCTCTCCATCGTCGGCCGAACGCCTACCCCCCTGTCCGCCGTTCACCCGGGGATCCCCGCGCCCATCGAAGCCGTGGTGATGCGGGCCCTGCGGCGGGACCTCGGCGAACGCCATGGGTCGATGAAGGCCTTCCGGGATGCCCTGATCGAAGCGGCCTCGGCATCCGGTGTCGCCGTCGCCGTGACGGATCCGGAGCCGCCGGCGGACCCCACCCTCCGGCAGCGGATCTCGCTGCCCTGGTCCCCGGACGATTGGACCCCGACGGCGCTCACCGCCCCTCCCTCGGCCACCTGGCGACGCCTGCGGGAACGTCTGCTCGGGAGGTCGATCGATGACCCCGACCCGCGCCGAGGACCGCGGGCAGGCCCGGCCTCACCGACGCCGGGCTCGGGCGTCGGCCGGGTGTCGTCCCGCCCCCGCGGGTGGACCCCCGCC
>DAPKRP010000901.1:0-4233 GCA_031800515.1 Polyangiaceae bacterium LLY-WYZ-14_1
CCGCCGCCTCGCGGCAACCGGCCGTCCGGGCGCGGACCGGCGTCGAGGCGCCGAAGACTTCCCGGCGGAGGCACGCGCCCCTGGGCTGCTAAGGATGGGGGGCATGTCGTCGGCCTCCTTTCGTCTTCGATGCCCCCACCGGCGGCGGACGCCACGGGTATCCGCGTCGTGTTTCGGGAGCGCCTTCGCCCTAGGCATCGTCGCCGGTGCGGCGGGGCTCTCCCCCGGCTCGGCTCGAGGATTCGGTGACCCCACCCGGGTCGACGTCCGGGCCCTGGACTACGCCGGGGGGCAGCCGGCCCCCCGACCGTCCGCCCCCCGGCGGCTCGCCTGGGAGCTCCGGAAGCGCACCAGCGTCTCGACCCGACTCGAATCGAGCCGAGTGCGCCTCGACGAGCCCGCCCTCTTCGATTCGCCCTTCCTCTATTGGGCGGGGGACGGCGCCTTCCCGCCCCTGTCGGAAGACGAGGTCCGCGGCCTCCGGCGCTTCGTCCGCTACGGCGGTGCCCTGGTGGTCGACGACGCGAACCCGGGGGACGGTGGGTTTCTCGCCTCCGCCCGCCGTGCCCTGGCTCGCGCCTTCCCCGAGACCCCCATCGGCCGCGTGGCCCGGGACCACGTGCTCTACCGATCCTTCTATCTGGTGCCGCGCCCCGTGGGCCGGGTGGAAGGGCCGGACCACCTCGACGGGATCGAGCTCGATGGTCGTCTGGCGGTGGTGCTGTCGGCCCACGACCTCGGTGGCGCCTGGGCCCGGGACAACCTGGGCGGCTGGCGTCACCCGGTCGACCCGGGAGGCGAGCGGCAGCGGGAGATGGCCATCCGCCTCGGGGTCAACCTGCTGATGTACGCCCTCTGCCTCGACTACAAGGACGACCAGGTGCACGTCCCCTTCATCCTTCGTCGGCGCGGCGGCCGAGGCGGGCTGCCGTGAACGCCGCGGCGGAAGGCGCCATCACCCAGACCGCCTGGTCCGTCGAGCTCGGCGTCCCCGGGGGAGTGCTCACCGGCGCGCTCCTCGGTCTGGTCGTGGCCGCCGTGGTGGTACTCGGGCTCGCCGACGGCCGGGGCCTCTCCCCCGGGCGTCGGGCGGTGCTGGCCGGGCTCCGCCTGGCGACGGGTCTCGCGGTGTTGGCCCTCGCCCTGCAACCCCGCTGGCTCGGGGAACGGATCCAAGTCGCCGCGGGCCGGCTGCTCCTGCTGGTCGACGGCTCGGCGAGCATGGCCCTCCCCGTCGGCGACGAGGACGGCCACCCGACGACCGGCGGGGACGAGGTCACCCGGGGGGACCGGGCCCGGCGCCTCGCCGACGACTGGCAGCGGCAGACCCCGGCGGAGGTCCGGCAACGCGTCACCACCATGGTGTTCGGGGAGCCTCCTCTACGCCCCGGCACCCTGCCGGCGGTGGCGGAGCGTTGGCCGACGACGGGGGGACAGACGGCCCTCGCTGGCGCGCTCCTCGACGCGGCGGAGGGCCGCCTCGGGGACGACCTCGGCGCGGTGGTGGTGGTGAGCGACGGCCGCGTGACGGACGCCCCCGCCGGGGCGTTGCCCGTCGGCGCGCTCCGGCGCGCCGGGCTGGTGGTCCACACCGTCGCCGTCGGCCGCCCCTTCCCGGACGACGCCATCGTCCGCGTCGAAGCCGACCCGGTCGCCTTCCTCCACAACGAAGCCCGGGTGCGCGCCGAGGTCCGGGCGGACGACCTCGGCGGTGGGACGGTGCCCCTCACCCTTCGTCGGGACGGCGAGGTGGTGGCGGAGACCCGGGTCCGCCTCGACGAAGCGGGTCGGGGAGAGGGGGAGCTCGCGTTTCTGCCCCGGCGGCTCGGGCGCGAGGTCTATCGCCTGTCGATCCCCTGGCGGGCCCAGGACCGGCTCCCGGCGAACAACGAGCGCCCCTTCCTCCTGCGGGTCGAACGGGAAAAGCTCCGGGTGCTCCACGTGGTGGGCAGCCCGAGCTGGGACGAACGTTTCCTCCGGGGCTTCTTCGAAGACGACCCGGCGGTGGACCTGGTGTCCTTCTTCATCCTGCGCACCACCGGGGACCTGACCCTGGCGGACCCCTCGGAGCTGTCCCTCATCCCCTTTCCGACGGAGGAGCTCTTCACGGAGCACCTCGGCAGCTTCGACCTGGTCGTCTTTCAGAACTTCGATTTTCGCCCCTACGACATGGCCCGGCACCTGCCCCGCATCCGGGACTACGTGCGCCGCGGCGGCGGCTTCGCGATGGTCGGCGGAGAGCTGGCCTTCGGGACCGGAGGCTACCGGGGGACGCCGGTGGCGGAGATCCTGCCCGTTCGGCTGCCGGAGGCGGCGGTCGGGGGCGCCCGGGAGTCGGGCGCCGCCGCCGACGACGTCGCGGGGGGAGACGCGGGTGCCCCCGGGGACCCCCGGATCCTCGCCGAGCCCTTTCGGCCCGAGGTCGCCACGCCCCTCCACCCCGTCGTCGCCCTGCGCGCCGACCCGGAGGCGACTCGGGCCGCCTGGGCCGAGCTCGTCCCGGTGCCGGGTGCCAACCGCCTGGGCGGGCTGGTCGGCAGGAACCCCCGCGCCCTGCTGGTTCACCCGACCGCCCGCACCCCGGCAGGGGACCCCATGCCCGTCCTCGCCGTCGGCGAGCCGGGGGACGGGCGGGCCCTCGCCCTGGCCGTCGACGCGTCCTACCGCTGGGGCTTCGGGATGGCTGGGGAGACCGGTGACCCGTCCACCTACAGCCGATTCTGGGACCGGGCGGTCCGCTGGCTCACCCGGGACCCCTCCCTCGAGCCGAGTCGGATCGCGACGGATCGCCTCCGCCACGGGCCCGGGAGCGAGATGACCGTCCGGGGGCGCCTGCGAGACCAGGGATACGCGCCGCTGCCGGGGGCCCGCACCGTCATCCGCCTGGTGACCGAAGGGGGCGCGCCCGTCTCCCGGGACCCCGGCGAGTCGGGGTCGGCCCCGGAAGCCGAGGAAGGGGACCCATCCCGACAGGCGGAGGCCCGGGGCACGCCTCGGGCGGGCGAGGTCGAGGCGACGACGGACGGCGAGGGGCGTTTCGAGGTGAGCTTGTCGGCGCCGGAGGTCCCCGGCGTCTACTGGGTCGAAGCGCGGGCCGGGACCGCCTTCCCGGAGGCCAGCGGGTCGTCTTCCGGCGACGACGGTGCCGGGCGGACGGACGCCCCACGGGCCGGTCCCAGCCCGACGGCGACGAGCTCGGGAGCGGCGACGGTTCGGGCGCCGTTCTTGGTCGCCCCGGCGGGGGACGAGTGGGCCGAGCCGGAGCCCGACCCCGGGGCTCTGGCCTCCCTGTCCGAGGCGACCGGCGGGCGCCACGCCGCCGACCCCTCGGACGCGCCGGAGCTCGACGAGATCGACACCAGCCGCAGGGAGCGGCTCGGCGTCGAGCTGGTCGCCCCCCTGGCGTCCCCCTGGGCGGTGCTGCCGGTGATGCTGCTGCTGCTGGTGGAATGGGGGGTCCGACGCCGTTGGGGTCGACGCTGACGGTTCAGGCGGCGACGGATGCGTCTTCCGCGGCGGCCTCGGCGTCGTCGGAGGTTTCCCCCTCCTCCCGGGTGACCTCCCAGACCGCGTCGAACACCTGGCCGACCCCCCGGAAGGCGTCCGCCGCCCCGGCGACGGCGGCCTCGATGTCTTGCGGCCGGGTCAGCGCGGCGTTCATCCGCCCACAGAAGTCCCGCCAGCGGGCGCCGAGCTCGGCGCCGTAGCAGCCGTAGTAGTGCATCGCCTCCGCCGGCACGGGGCAGGCCCCCTGGGCGAGACGGCGTCGAAGAATCGCCCCCCCGAGGGTGGAGCCCTCGAAGACGTAGAGGCGACCGAGGAGCTCCGGGCCGTCGATCTGGCCGAGGCGGAGCTCGTCCTCGAGGGCGAGGAGCAGCGGCTTCGGGACGGTGGCCCGGCGCAGGCCGAGGACCCGGAGGTCGGCATCGAGGAGCGGCGTCTTCGCGAGGCCCGGGTGGGCGACCTGGCGGACCGCGACGTCCCCGCTCCGGGCGAGGGCGTCTTCGAGGTCGGCGTGGAGCACGTAATGCCCGAAGAGATGAAGCCCGTACTGCCGCAGGGAGATGTCGCCGGTGGCGAGGGCGGCGGAAAACGGCCTGTCCTCCGTCTCCTGATGCAGCGTCTTCGTCGCCTCCTTGAGGGCGGTCATCACGTCCCCGCCGCCGGGGCGGTCGTCGCCGACGGGAGTGGCGGGGGACGACACGTCGTCGGGGGCGGCAGACGATCCGGACG
>DAPKRP010000902.1:0-3059 GCA_031800515.1 Polyangiaceae bacterium LLY-WYZ-14_1
GGCGGGATCACCGGGGCCGGGGTGGCTCGGGATGCGGCGCGGCGTGGCCTGCGCGTCGTCCTCGTCGAGATGCAGGACCTCGCCTCGGGCACGAGCTCCCGGTCGAGCAAGCTCGTCCACGGCGGGCTCCGATATCTGCAGCAATACGAGTTCGGGCTCGTCTTCGAATCGGTCAGCGAACGCCGGGTGCTGAGCCGAATCGCGCCCCATCTCGTGCACCCCCTGGGCTTTTTGTTCCCCGTCTACGAGCGGGACGAGCTCCAGCTCTGGAAGGTGAACGCGGGGATGTGGCTCTACGACGTGCTCGCCTTGTTCCGCTCCCACAAGCTGCACCGAACCCTGCGCCGGGGGCGGCTCGCCGAGGTCGAGCCCACCCTCTCCCAGGACGAGCTCGTCGGGGCACCGCTCTACTGGGACGCCTCGACGGACGACGCCCGCCTCACCCTCGAGACGGCTCTCGATGCCGTCGCCCACGGGGCCTCGGTCGTCCCCTGGTGCCGGGCGGCCGCCTACCGCCGGGATGCCGATGGCCGCCTCGATTCCGTCGAGGTGGTCGACGAGCTCACCGGCGAACGCCGGCGCATTCGCGCCGCCCGGGTGGCCAACTGCACCGGACCCTGGACCGACGCCACCCTGTCCCTGGAAGGCACCGGTCTCTCTCCGGATGCGCCCCGCCTCCTGCGTCGGACGAAGGGGGTCCACGCCGTCGTCCGCCGGACGGCCCTCCCCGTCGAGCACGCGATCGTGATGGTCCACCCCCGAGACCGGCGGGTGCTCTTCGCGATCCCCTGGGGGGACCGAACCTATCTCGGCACCACCGACACGGACTACGAGGGCGACCCGAACGACGTGGCCGCCGAGCTCCCCGACATCGACTACCTACTCGAGGCGACGGCGGCCTATTTCCCCGGTCATCCCTTGGGCTACGACGACGTGGTGGCGACCTGGGCCGGGGTCCGGCCGCTCGTCGCCCCGCCGGCGCCGGGAGCGGACGCCCCGGGGGCCGGCGTCGACGAGTCCCAGGTGAGCCGGGAGCACACCATCCGGGAAGGGGACGACGGGGTGATCACCGTGGCCGGGGGGAAGCTCACCACCTATCGCAAGATGGCTCAGGAGATCGTCGACCTGGTGGTGCGGGGCCTTCTGGCGGAGGGAAAGGTCGACCGGGGGGCCCTCGCCCGGCCCCCGACGGACCGGGTTCCTCTTCCCGGGGCCGACGGCTGGCCCGAAGCCGAACCCGGGGAAGACGACGACCCCCTGGCCCGGATCGCTCGGCGGGCCGTCGAGGCGGGGCAAGGACAGGTCTCCCCGGAGCTCGCCCGGCACCTCGCGGATACCTACGGGACCCGGGCGCCTGACCTCGCCGACCGGTGCGCCCGGGAGCCCGAGCTCGCCCGCCCCCTCTGCCCAGGGCGACCGGAGGTGCTGGCTCAGGTCGACCACGCCGTCGATGCGGAGCTCGCCACCCGCCTCGTCGACGTGTTGATCCGGCGAACCCAGCTGTTTTTCCGGGACCCGGATCAGGGTCTCGGCGCGGTGGACCAGATCGCCCGGCGGATGGCGGGTCGATTGGGCTGGGACGACACCCGCCGGGAAGACGAGGTCGCCCGCTACCAGCAGGAGGTCGCGCGAGCCCGGCGCTGGCGGCGGGCGCTCGCCGAGCTGGCCGCCGGTTCCGCCGCATCGTGACCGGCCAACTCGACGCCCGTCGGCGCCGGCCCGCCCCCGGGTTGGCCGAGCCGGCCGCTACTGGAGCACCAGAGGGGTCGTGACCAAGGCGACGGCGGTGCCGACGCCGATGGTCGCGGCCACCAGGGCGGGTCGCCGCCCGTAGCGGTCCGCGATCACGAAGTTCAGCACCGCGGGGGGCAGGGTGGCGACCAGCAGGGTGACCTCCCCGAGGGGCGTGCCCGCGGTCCCGAAGGCGTGCACCACCCCGAGCCCGACCAGGCCGCCGCCGGCGATGCGCAGCAGGGACAAGGCGAAGGGAAGGGAGAGCCCGGGGCCCGAGTCGGCTTCCCGGGAGGTCGCCCCGGTGCCGGGGAGGAGCACCCGGAGGCTTGCGCCGAGGGACAGCAGCATCATCGGCACCACCGTCTGGCCGAGCATCCCCACCGGCCGAGCGACCAAGGGCGGGACGGGGAGCTCGAGCTGGTTCACCAGGAGCCCGGCGCCGGCGGCGTAGAGGAGGGGTAGCTTGAAGACGTCCTTCCAGCCGGCGCCCCCGGAGGCGATCGCCACGCCGACGGAGTAGTGGAGGACGCTCATGGTGATGAAGAACAGCATCGCCAGGGCGAGCCCTTCTTCGCCGTAGGCGAGCTCGGCCAGGGGGAGCCCGAGGTTGCCCGCGTTCATGAAGCCGACGGGCAGGACGACGGCGGCGAAGGGGGGAGGCGGCGGCATGCCTCGCCGAAGGCCCGAGGCGGCCACCGTGCGGAGCACGCCATGGAAGGCGGTCCCGAGGAGGAGCCCGCCGCCGACCACCGCGGCGCCGCTCAGCACGGCGAGGGCTCCGGTCTCGGCGAGGCGCCCGGACCGGGTCAGGGCGTCGAAGACCAGGCACGCGCCGGTCAGCCGGAGGATCATCTCGGCGAGCTCCCGGCGGGGGAAGGCGAAGCGTCCAGCGTACCAGAAGCCGACCCCGGCGACGGCGAAGACCGGTAGGACGACGTCCAGGAGCACCTGGAGGGTGCGGGGGACGCTCACCCCGCCTGGTCCGCCCCGCCGCCGTCTCCGTCCTGGGTCGACGCCTCCGTCGCGTCCCCCGTCGGCGCCCCTGGCTCGGCCGCCGGCGGGCCCGTCGGCTCCGGGGCCTCCGCCGCCGGGACCTCGCCCGCCGGGGCCTCCGCCGCCGGCGACTCTCCGGTGTTCAGCGGAACGCCCTCCGGTCCCCGCCCTCCGAGCCGCCGGACGTGGCGCACCAGGGCGGCGACGCCGCGCTCGTTGAGCCGCTCGCCGAAGGCGGGCATGAGGCCCTGTCCGTTGGTGATGACCGAGGCGATCTCCGCGTCCGTCCGGCTCGACTGGTAGGCGTCCACGGTGAGGTCCGCCACCTGCGC
>DAPKRP010000903.1:0-3623 GCA_031800515.1 Polyangiaceae bacterium LLY-WYZ-14_1
GGGACGAAGTTCATGTCCCGCATCCCGACCTCCACCCCGAGGTCTTTGAGGAGGTTGACCCCCGTGACCAGGATCCCGGCGATGGCGTCGCCTTTGACGAACTTCATCGCGCCGTCCATCGCCCCGTAGAGGGCGCTCTCCCGCTGGAGCTGGAGCCGTCGACGCCGCGCTTCCCCCTGGCCGATCGCCCCCGCCCGGAGCTCGGCGTCGATGCTCATCTGCTTGCCGGGCATCGCGTCGAGGGCGAAGCGGGCGGCGACCTCCGCGACCCGCTCCGAGCCCTTCGCGATCACCACGAACTGCACGATGGTGAGCAGCAGAAAGACGATGGCGCCGACCACGTAGTTCCCCTGCACGACGAAGCCGCCGAAGGCGCGGATCACGGCGCCCGCATCGGCCTGGAGCAGGATGAGCCGGGTGGACGAGATGTTCAGGGCCAGCCGGTAGAGGGTGGTGACCAGGAGCAGGGTGGGGAACACGCTCAGCGCCAGGCCATCCCGAAGATGAAGGGCCACCAGCAGCAACAGGACGGCGATGGCGATGTTGCTCGCCAGGAGCACGTCGAGGAGGACGGTGGGCAGGGGGACCACCATCATCCCGACGAGCAGGACGACGAAGGCGGCGAGGGCCCCGTCCGCGATCCGGCCCCGGCTCGCCATCCGACCGCGCCGTCCGCCTTCCAGCAACCGCTCGCCGCGCCCCTCGTCGCCCATGGCGGGACGATATCGAATCGGGGCCGCGGCGGGGCCCCGGATCGCCCTTTCCCCGTTTGAGCCCGAGGGAGAACGGTTTCCGGGTGGGGCGTTCCATGGGATAGAACCAGCCCGTGGATCCTCCAACTTCCCCTCGCGATCCGGTCCCGGACGCCGCGCCGGGTCGATCACCCTCCGCCGGCCGCTGGGAGGTCTTGCGCCAGGACCTGGTCGCCTCGGTGGTCGTGTTCCTGGTCGCGCTTCCCCTCTGTATGGGGATCGCCGTCGCCTCCGGGGTGCCGCCCGCCCTCGGCATCGTCACCGGCGTGATCGGGGGGCTGGTCGTCGGCGTCTTCGCGGGCTCGCCCCTCCAGGTGAGCGGTCCCGCCGCGGGCCTCACCGTGTTGGTCTACGAGCTCGTGCAGACCCACGGCCTGGCGGTGCTGGGGACGGTCGTCCTCGGCGCTGGTGTGCTCCAGGTGGTGAGCGGGCTCCTCGGCTTCGGACGCTGGTTCCGCGCGATCTCACCCTCGGTGATCCAGGGGATGCTCTCGGGCATCGGCGTCCTGATCTTCGCGAGCCAGTTCCACGTCATGGTCGACGACGACCCGCCCGGCGGCGGTCTGGAGAACTTGTTGACCATACCCCAAGCCGTGTGGTCCCGCGTCGTCCCCCCGGCCGGCGACAGCCACCAGCTCGCCGCCGGGATCGGCGTGGTCACCATCGCCGCCCTCCTGCTCTGGGAGCGGTTTCGTCCCCGACCCCTGCGCTGGCTGCCCGGAAGCCTGGTGGCGGTGGTGGTCGCCGCTGGGGCGGCCGCCTCCTTCGCCCTGCCTATCGTCTACGTCGCCGTCCCGGACCGGCTGGCGGACAGCTTCACCTTCCCCACCCTGGGCTCCCTGGCCCAGCTCGGCGAGGCGCCGATCCTGGCCGAGGTGGTCGCCTTCGCTCTCATCGCCAGCGCCGAGACGTTGCTCTGCGCCACCGCCGTCGACCGGATGCACGACGGTCCCCGCACCGATTACGACCGGGAGCTTCTGGCCCAGGGGGTCGGCAACTGCCTCTGCGGGGTCCTGGGCGCGCTGCCCATGACCGGGGTCATCGTGCGGAGCTCGGCGAACATCGAGGCAGGGGCGAAGACCCGCGTGTCCGCCGTGCTCCACGGGGCCTGGCTCCTCGCCCTGGTGGTCGCCCTGCCCGGGGTGCTCGCCCTGATCCCCCGGGCGGGGCTCGCCGCCATCCTCGTCTACATCGGCCTCAAGCTGATCAACCTGCCGGCCCTGCGGCGGCTCTACCGGGTGAGCCGCACCGAGCTCGGCATCGCCGTCGCGACCATCGTCATCATCGTCGCGACCGATCTGCTGACCGGCGTCCTGGCGGGCATCGTGCTGTCGGCCTTGAAGCTGCTCTACACCTTCAGCCACCTGGAGGTCACCACGACGCGGGCCGGGCAGGAAGGCGAGGCGGGCCGCCGGGTGGACGTCTACCTCGACGGCGCCGCGACTTTCGTCCGGCTTCCGACCCTGGCGGACACCCTGGAGAACATCCCGGGGCGGGCCGACGTCCATCTGCACCTCGGGCAGCTGGCCTACGTCGATCACGCGTCTCTCGAGCTCATCGGCACCTGGCAGGACCAGTTCGAAAAGAACGGCGGCCGGGTGACCATCGAATGGGACGAGCTCCGGGCCCGCTTCGGCTGGCGGCTCGCGCTCTCGGAGATCCGGGGGGCCGCCCCAGGCGGCCTCGCCTCGGACCGCCGTGAGGAGGCCGCCGGATCGCCGGCGTCGAAGGTGTCCGGGCCCCGCGCCCCTGGGTCGAAGGCATCCGGGCGCAACGCCGCGGGGTAGGGCCGCGGGGTAGGGCCGATCCATGGGCTGGCCGATCCGTGGGCTGACCGGTCCGTTGGGCGGCAGGCGCGGGGTTTGCTACCCCGTGGCCGCAGGATGAACCGCCGACCCACCCCCCGGGGCGTGACGCCAGGCCGGGCCGTCCTCCCGGCGGTTCTCTTCGGGTTCGGTCTCTGGCCCGGCGCCGTCGGCTGCGTGTTCGACCTGGCCCCCCCGGTGCCCGGGGACGCGGGAACCGCCGATCCGTCGGACGCCGGACCGCCCCCGGATCCGGGCTGCGAGGCGGAGCGGCCGGTTCGCTGCGGACGTGGCTGCCTCCCGACGGGGGTCCCCTGCCTCCCGGCAGAGCTGGCGGGAATCTATGAGGTCACCCTGGTGACCCGGGACGACCAGTGCGCCCTCGAGGGGTTCGGCGAGCCCGGCACCACGAGCGTCCTGGCGGTCGTCATCGACCAGCAGGGCGAGGCCCTCGAGGTGCGGGTCGACGGGCTGGCCGGTTTCCTTCTGAGCCTGGGCTTCGGGGGGGACCCGGTGCTCACCGGGACCGTCGAGGGGGACGCCTTCGTCGCCAGCTTCGTCGGCAATCGGAGCTTCACCGAGGGCGGCTGCACCTGGACGATCCAGGCGACCGTCGACGCCGAGGTGACCCCCGAGGGGGGCTTCCTGGGCGACCTGGTCTACACCCCCCGAACCAACGGTCATCCGGACTGTGCCGTCCTCCCGGTCTCCGACTGCCGGTCCGTGCAGCGGCTGACGGCGGTGCCCCAGGAAGGAGCGGGCCCATGAGGCCGCCCCCCCGAACCAGTCCCCCGGCCTGTGCGATGCCGGGACCCCTAACCGGAAGCTCGCACCGGGTTGGCGCCGGTCCCAAACGCCGCTCCCGGCGTTGCGCCTCCTCGAAAGGGCGTTCCGTCCTTCCTCGTCGCGGCGCCTTCCCCGCTGTGCCCGGTCCTCGCCGGGTTCCCGGACCGAGCTTCCGGGTCGGGGTGCTTGCCCTCGCCGCCCTGATCGGGTCCGGGTGCGGGGCCGACGACGCGCGACCGGATGCCGGGCCGGGCGCGGACGCTGCCCCTCGAACGACGCC
>DAPKRP010000904.1:0-2027 GCA_031800515.1 Polyangiaceae bacterium LLY-WYZ-14_1
CCGGGCTGCGCCTGCGACGTCGCCTCTCACCTCTATTCCCTGAGCTTCGCCCCGAAGGCGGACTGGAGCCGCCACTACGGCGGCCAGGAGGAGATCCTCGCCTACCTCGAGGCCTGCGCCGACCGCTTCGGCGTCCGCCCCGCCATCCGCTTCGGCGCCGAGGTCCGCCGGCTGGCCTGGGTCGACGCGGCGGACCGCTGGGCCGTGGAGCTCCGGGACGGCGGGGTCCTGCACGCCCGGCAGGTGGTCTCGGCGACCGGCCCCCTCAACCGACCGGCCCTCCCCGAGGTGCCGGGACGCGGGGACTTCCGCGGCCCGAGCTTCCATTCCATGCACTGGGACCACCATGTGGACCTTCAGGGGAAGCGGGTCGCCGTGGTCGGCACCGGGGCGAGCGCCATCCAGATCGTGCCCGCCATCGCCGACCAGGTCGGCGAGCTCCTGGTCTTTCAGCGGACCGCCCCCTGGGTCCTGCCGAAGGGGGATGGCCCGATCCCCCGGCCGGTCCAGGCGCTCTTCCGCTGGGGACCCCTCCGCTGGCTTCATCGCCAGTGGCTCTACTGGCGGCACGAGGCGAAGGCCCTGGCCTTCCTCGGCTCCGGCGGGGCCCGGTGGGTCGCGGAGGGCCTGGCCCGGCGGCACCTGCGCCGGGAGCTCGGGGACCGCCCGGCGCTCCTCGCGAAGGCGACCCCGCGCTTTGCGATGGGCTGTAAGCGGGTGCTGTTGTCGAACGATTGGTACCCGACCCTGCGGGCGCCGCAGGTCCGGCTCATCGCCGACGGGGTCGGTCGGGTCGAGGCCGAGGGTCTCCGGGGGACCGACGGCACCTTCTATCCGGTGGACGTGATCGTCTGGGCGACGGGCTACCAGGTGGCGGACGCGCTCCTTCCCATGGAGGTGATCGGTCCCCGGGGCCGACGCCTCGCCGAGGTCTGGGAGGCCGAGGGCGCCCCCACCTACCTCGGGGTGGCGACCCCGGGATTTCCGAACCTGTGGTTCCTGGTCGGCCCGAACACGGGCCTCGGCCACAACTCGATCATCTTCATGATCGAGTCCCAGGTCTCCTTGATCCGTCGGGCCCTCGCCCGACTTCGACGGCGGGGCGGGCGGCGCATCGAGGTCCGCCGCGGGGCCCAGCGCCGCTTCGCCCGCTGGCTCGACGCCCGCATGGCGCGCACCGTGTGGCTCAGCGGCTGCCGCAGCTGGTACCTCGATCGCCGGGGTCGGAACACGACTCTCTGGCCCAGCTGGACCTGGCGCTACTGGCTGGCCACCCGCCTCCCCCGCTGGCGCGCCTTCCGATGGGACGGGGGCGTCACCGCGGCGTGGGGGCGGCGCCGGACCTCCGGAAGACCAGGGTGAAGTTGTTGGCCGGCATCGCGTGCCGGGCCTCCAGCCGGAAGCCGGCGGGCTCGGCGACGGCGAGCAGCTCGGCCAGGTCCCGCACGCCCCAGCGGGGGTCCCGGGCCCGAAGACTCTCGTCGAAGGCCTGGTTGCTCGGGGCGGTGTGGGCCCCGTCGATCTTGTAGGGGCCGTAGGTGACCAGGGCGCCCCCCGGGGCGATCACCTCCGCCGCCCCCTCGATGAGGGCGACGCCGACCTCCCAGGGGGAGATGTGGACGACGTTCGCGCAGTAGACCAGGTCGTAGGGCGCGTCCGGCACCGCCCAAGGCCGGTCCCGGACGTCGAGGCGCCGCGGCGCCAAGAACCCCGGGCCGACCTCCGGGTCCTCGAGCCAGGAGCGGAGGCTCCCGAGCGCTTCGTCCCCGACATCCGTCGGCTGGACCACCAGCCCCGGCACCGACGCGACGAAGTGAGCGGCGTGGATGCCCGTCCCGCTCCCCACCTCGAGGATCCGCCCTCCCCCGGACGGCAGGAGCGGACGCAGAACCTCCAGGATCGGCTCCTTGTTCCGCTCCGCCGCTGGCGAATGAAGCCGTTCCGGCGCTGGCAGCTGCATCGACATCCCCTCACGATGCTCCGTCCCTCCCCTCCGGCCAAGGCCGCCGCACCGGCAGGGACCGGAA
>DAPKRP010000905.1:0-10768 GCA_031800515.1 Polyangiaceae bacterium LLY-WYZ-14_1
GGATCTGTGCCTGGTGCACCGGGCATCGGGCTGGCGGGACGACTGGGACGCGGCCATCGACCAGGCTTTGCGTCGCGTCGAAGGGCAGCTCGGTCGGCGCTTCGGCGACCCGGCGGCGCCTCTGCTCTTGAGCGTCCGGTCCGGGGCGGCGACGTCGATGCCCGGGATGATGGACACGATCCTGAACCTCGGGCTCAGTCGCGAGACGGCGGTCGGGCTCGCCAAGTGGACCGGCCACACACGCTTCGCCATCGACAGCGCCCGGCGCTTTCTCCAGATGTTCGGCCACACCGTGCTGGGGGTCGACGACGGGATCCTCGGTCCCCGGCTCGAGCAGGCGGTCGACGGGGGTGCCTCGGCATCCGGTCCCGGCGACGCGGCGGACGCCGGCCGCGTCCTGGACGCTCTGTTCGCCGCCTATCGGGAGGTGACGGGGGAACCCGCCCCGGAGGATCCCCGGGACCAGCTACGGAAGGCCATCGAAGCCGTCTTCCGCTCCTGGGATAGCCCCCGGGCCCGGGTGTTTCGCGAGCGGGAGGGCATCGGTGACGACCTCGGCACGGCGGTCAACGTCCAGGCGATGGTGTTCGGCAACCGGGACGAGCGGTCCGGCACCGGCGTCGCGTTCACCCGGGACCCGTCCACCGGCGCCCCGACCCCCTTCGGAGACTTCCTACCGAACGCCCAGGGGGAAGACGTCGTCGCCGGCACCCACGCCGTGTTGGGCCTCGGGGAGATGCGCACCACCCACCCCGAGGCCTGGGCCGAGCTCGAGGCATGCTTCCCTCGGCTGGAGCGCTTCTACCGAGACCTGGTGGACATCGAGTTCACCGTCGAATCCGGGAAGCTCTGGCTGCTCCAGGCCCGGGTCGGGAAACGGAGCGCCGCCGCGGCCGTGCGCGTCGTGGTGGACCTGGTCGACGACCCGGACTTTCCCCTGACCGTCGCCGAAGGGCTCGACCGGCTCACCCCGGCGCTCCTCGCCGCCGCCCGGGAACAGCTCGCCGGCGCCGCCCCGGTCCAGGAGCTCTGCCGGGGGCTTGGCGCGTCCCCCGGGATCGCGACGGGCAAGGTCTGCTTCACCCCGGAGGATGCGGCGGACCTCGCCGCCCGGGGCGATGCCGTGATCTTGGTTCGACGGGAGACCTCGCCGGCGGACGTCCACGGCATGGCGGTCAGCCGCGGCATCCTCACCTGCGTCGGCGGCCAGGTGAGCCACGCGGCCGTCGTCGCCCGCGCCTGGGGTATCCCAGCGGTCTGCGGCGCCCGGGAGGTCCAGCTCGGGGACGGGTTCCTCGCGGTGGGCGAGGTTCGGGTGCAGGCCGGCGAAACCCTGTCCATCGACGGCACCACCGGTGCGGTGGTGGTCGGCGAGCTCGCCCGGGGGGAGGCCACCGGGGAGGACCCGCCGCCGGGGGAAGGCGCCGCGGCCATCGACCGGGTCCTCGCCTGGGCTCGGGAGCACGGCCGCCAGGATCTGAGCCCGGCCGACCCGTGACGGCGGCCGAAGAGGAAAGGGAAGAGCCATGGGACGACTCGACGACAAGGTCATCATCATCACCGGCGCGACGGGCGAGATCGGTCGCACCACCGCCAAGCTCCTCGTCGACGAAGGAGCGAAGGTTCACCTGGTCGGCCGGAACGAAGGCCGGCTCAAGGAGCTGACGGAGACCCTCGGCGCCAACGCCTCCTACGCCATCGCGGAGGCGACGGACGAAGCGAAAACCGCCGCGGCGATCGGCGAAGCCAGGAGCAAGCACGGCAAGATCGACGGGCTCTTCGCCAACGCCGGGATCGAAGGCGTGCTGAAGCCCCTCCACACGATCGCGGAAGACGAGCTCGGTCAGGTGCTCGACGTGAACGTCAAGGGCACCTTCTTCGCCCTCAAGGCGACCACCCCCCACCTCGTCGACAACGGCGGCGGCAGCGTCGTGGTCAGCAGCTCGGTGCTCGGTCTGACGGGCTTCAAGGGGCTCGGCCCCTACGTCATCAGCAAGCACGCGCTGGTGGGGATGATGCAGACCGCGGCCCTCGAGCTCGCCGAGGCGAAGGTCCGGGTCAACACCATCCACCCGAGCCCGGTGGACGGTCGGATGATGCGGTCGATCGAGGAGATGGCCGCCCCCGGCGCCGCCGAGGCGGCGAAGGCGCAGCTCACCCAGCTCATCCCGATGGGCCGCTACGCGACGAACGAAGAAGTGGCCCAGCTCGTGCTGTTCTTGGTGAGCGACGACTCCGCCTTCTGCACCGGCTCGACCTTCCGCATCGACGGCGCCTTCGGTTCGATCTGAATCTGTCGAAACGAAGCGGTTGACGAAGGCGTCATCGAAGATCGACAAGGGCGGCGATGGACATCCAAGGATCCGTGGCTCTGGTGACGGGGGGTGCCTCTGGGCTCGGCGAAGCGGTGGTGCGTCGCCTGGTCCAAGAGGGCGCCCGCGCCGTCGTCGCCGTCGACCTGAACGCCGAACGGGGCGAGGCCCTCGCCGGTGAGCTCGGGGATCAGGTGGCCTTTCGGCGCGCCGACGTGACCGATGGGGAAGCCCTCGCCCAGGTGGTCGGGGAGGCAGCGTCGAAGGGGCCGCTTCGCATCGGCGTCGCCTGCGCCGGCATCGGCCCCCCCGCTCGCATCGTCGACAAGCAGGGGGTGCCGGCGCCCCTCGACTGGTTCGAGAAGACGGTGAAGGTCAACCTGGTCGGCACCTTCAACACGTTGCGGCTCTGCGCTGCGGCGATGGCGAAGAACGACCCGAACGACGACGGGGAGCGGGGGGTCGTCGTCCAGACCGCCAGCGTCGCCGCCTATGAAGGTCAGATCGGGCAGGCGGCCTACTCGGCATCGAAGGGGGGCGTCGTCGGCATGACCCTGCCCTCGGCGCGGGACCTCGCCTCCGTCGGGGTCCGGGTCAACACCATCGCCCCCGGCATCTTCGACACGCCGCTCCTCGCCGGCCTCGGGGAAGAGATCCGGGCCTCCCTCGGCGCCGGGGTCCCGTTTCCGAAGCGGATGGGCAGCCCGACGGAATACGCCGAGCTGGCCGCCTTCATCATCGGCGCCCCCTACCTGAACGGCGAGACCATCCGCCTCGACGGCGCCCTCCGCATGCCGCCCCGCTAGTCCCCCTGCTCGGAAGTTCGAACCGGGTTTGCGCCGGTCCCGAACGCCGCTCGGCGGCGTTGCGCCTCTTCGAAAAAGCGTTCAGCCCTTCCTCGTCGTTCGGTCCGGGATACCGACGAGGATCGGGCGCCGGCGCGCGGGCGCCTGTCCCGCCCGCCCTCTAAGGTTGGGCCATGGCGAACACGGCATACATCATCGACGCGGTTCGAACCCCCCGGGGCCGGGGGAAGCCCGGGAAGGGCGGACTCTCCGGCATCCACCCCCAAAACCTCCTGGCCCAGGTGCTCGATGCGGTGGCCTCGCGGCAGGGATTCTCGAAGTCGGACGTCGACGACGTCGTCGCCGGCTGCGTGACCGCGGTCAAAGACCAGGGCGGGTCCATCGCCCGAATGGCGGTGCTCGCCGCCGATTGGCCGGTCGAGGTGACCGGTGTGTCGTTGAACCGCTACTGTGGTTCCGGGCTCCAGGCGGTGAATTTCGCGGCGATGGGGGTGATGGCCGGCGTTCAGAAGCTGACCATCGGCGGCGGCGTCGAGAGCATGTCCCGGGTCCCGATGGGCTCGGACGTCGAAGGCTTCCTCGACGCTGGGAACGTCGTCCTCCGGGAAAAGCACTTCCAGGTGCCCCAGGGCATCAGCGCCGACCTCATCGCCACCCTCGACGGTATCTCCCGGGAAGAGGTCGATGCCTTCGCCCTCGAGTCCCAAAAGCGGGCGGCGGCGGCCATCGCCGAACAGCGTTTCGACGGGAGCTTGATCCCGGTCAAGGACCCGGCGAGCGGCGAGGTGGTCCTGGACAAGGACGAGCACCCTCGGCCCGAGACCACGGCCGAGACCCTCGCCGGGCTGGATCCGGCCTTCGTGAAGATGGGCGCGATGCAGGTCGGCCCGAAGGGCGAGACCCTCGATGACATCGCTCGGATGAAATACCCGCAGGTCGACGAGATCCGCCACGTGCACACCGCGGGGAACGCCAGCGGCATCGTCGACGGCGCCGCCGTCGTGCTGCTTGCTGGGGAAGAATACGTCAAGGCGCACGGTCTCAAGCCTCGGGCGAAGATCCGGGCGATGGCGACGGCGGGGGCCGAGCCGGTGATCATGCTGACCGCCCCCACCCCGGCGTCGAAGAAGGCCCTCGACCAGGCCGGCATGACCCCGGGGGACATCGACCTTTGGGAGATCAACGAGGCCTTCGCCGTCGTGCCCCTCCAGACCATGCGCAACCTCGAGATCGACCACGACCGGGTCAACGTCAACGGCGGCGCCATCGCCATTGGCCACCCCCTGGGCGCGACCGGCGCGATGCTCCTCGGCACCGCCCTCGACGAGCTCGAGCGTCGGGACGCCGCCACCGCCCTGACCACCCTCTGCATCGGGGGCGGCATGGGCATCGCTACGATCATCGAACGCGTCTGATTCGGCTCCCGAACCGTCGGGTTCCCGGGTGGTTCCGTACCCAAATATGGTAGACCCCGGGGCATGACGGAACTGGAGAACGATGGACGGGAAGGGCCCCCGACGGTGGTCATCACCGGAACCACGTCGGGGATCGAACTCCATACTGCCCGAGCCCTCGGGCAGCAGGGCTGGCGGGTCGTCGGGGCCTGCCGGGACGTCGACCGGGGCGTCGCCGCCCTCGAGCGGGTCGGCGTCCCCCGGGACCGGTCCCTGGTCTTACCGATCGATCTCGGCAGCCTGCAGTCGGTCCGGCGGTTCACGGCGGACTACCAAGATCGAGGCCTGCCCCTGGACGCTCTGGTCCTGAACGCGGCGGTCTACATGCCCACCCTCGCCGAGCCCCGGCGGTCGCCGGAAGGCTTCGAGCTGTCGGTGGCCACCAACCACTTCGGTCATTTCGTGCTGGCGACGTCGCTCCTGCCGACCCTGGCCCGATCTCGCCGAGGCCCCCGCCTGATCACGCTTGGAACGGTCACCGCCAACTCGGAAGAGCTGGGAGGGAAGATCCCCATCCCGGCGCCGGCGGACCTTGGCGATCTCGCCGGCCTCCGGCGTGGTTTCCGGGCGCCGGAATCCATGATCGACGGGAAGCGCTTCAAGCCGGGCAAAGCGTATAAAGACAGCAAGCTGTGCAACATGATCATCAGTCGGGAGCTCCATCGTCGCTATCACCAGGAGACCGGCATCGTGTTCAACAGCCTCTACCCCGGTTGCGTCGCGGACACGGCCCTCTTCCGTCATGCCCCGGAGGTCTTTCGCCGGGTGTTTCCCTGGTTTCAGAAAAAGATCACCGGTGGATACGTCTCGATGGAGACCGCCGGTGAACGGGTCGCGGACCTGGTGACCGACGCCCGCTTCGACGCCTCGGGGCAGCACTGGAGCTGGGGCAATCGGCAGCGGGCCGGCCGTGGCGCCTTCCCCCAGCCCCTCTCCCCCCGAGCCCGGGACCCGCGCCTCGCCGAAGACCTCTGGCGCCTGACCGCGGAGCTCTGCGAGGTCGATACCCCGGCCGTCGGCCGCCCCGCGGCCGCCTAGTCCGAGTACCCCTGCTAGCCCTGACCAGCGGGCCGGCACGGAGGCGGCGGTCCGCCTCGAGTGGGGCGCATCGCCCCGGAGGTGGACCGGCCTTCCCTCGCGCCAGCCTACGAAGGCGCCATGGCACGGGGAGTGCCCAGGAGTCGGCTCGAAGACGCCGAGCACGGCATCGGCACGCGGGTCTCGGACCCGGGAGGCGGCATGGGCCAGGGCGGAAGCGACGGGGAGGACGACGGCGAACGAACGGACGGGGGTGGCCTTGGGGAGCTGATGGGCGTTGGGGCGGTGACCACGGAGGCTGTCCGGGTGTTCGTCCGGTCGCCGGTCGAGGGCTCCTTCGTCTACCGCGCGAAGGACGAGTCCCTGGCGGGGGAGGCCCGAGCTCCCCGCGGCGAGGCGACGGACTTCACCAGCGTCTTCGAGATAGACGGGCTCCGGCCCGGGACGCGCTATGCGGTGGACGTCGAAGCCCCGGGAGGCGCCCGGCGAACGCTGCGCTTTCGGACTAGCACGCGTCGAGGCGAGCGGACGGGACGGGTCGCCGTCGCCGTCGCCAGCTGCCACCAACCCTTCGACGGCGACGGCCGGGTACATCGGGAAGCGGTGCCCATGCTGACCGCCACCGACCGCCTGCTACGGGAGCTCGACGTCGACGCTTTGTTCCTGGTCGGCGATCAGGTGTACGCGGACGAGCCCGAGGGGCGGTCGCTCTTCGACCCCGAGCACTTCGCCGAGGTCGGACCCCGCCACCGCCAGGACCTCTTCGACTGCACCCGGGAGGAGGTGCGGCGGCTCTTCCAGGGTCGATCCCGTGCCTGGCTCGGTCTGCCCGCCTTCGAAGAGCTCTGCCGGGGCCGGCCGACGTACATGATGGTCGACGACCACGAGGTCGTGGACAACTTCGGCACCGACCCCGCCCACGGGACGGAGCGCTGGGCCCCGGTCCGAGACGGAGCCCTCGACGCCACCTTCGACTACCAAGCCCTCCGGGCGGTGGAGCGGCCCGAAGCCGGGCATCGCCCCTCGGATTTCGACTTCCAGCTCCGCACCGGCGGCCTGGCGGTCTACGGGCTGGACCTCCGGAGCCAGCGCCGGGCGACGGAGGACGACGCCCAGGTGGTATCGTCGGGTCAGCTCCGCGCCCTCGAAGGGTTTCTGGCCGAGCACGAAGACGCGTCCGTCGCGTGCCTGGTGCTCAGCGTGCCCCTCGTCCACGTGCCCCGTTGGCTCGCCGATGCGGGCGCGCTCCTCGAGGGCGTCGGCGGGAACGCCGAAGACCGCTGGTCTCACGAGAAGAACCGCGGAGACCGGCGGGCGCTCATCGAACTCCTGACCCGGGCTCAACGCCGGGCGCCCGGCCGGCGCCTCGTGTTCCTCGGGGGGGACGTGCACGTCGGTGCGGTGAGCCGCTTCGACTGGACCGAACCCGGACTGCCGCCGACCTACCAGCTCGTCTCGAGCGCCCTGACCAACGTCGAAAATCCCTTGTTTCAGGCCATCGCGGTCCTGGGGGCGGGCATCTCGGCGTCCCTCCCCGGGGAAGCCTCCCAGCAGTCCGCGGCGAACGTCGAGCTTCTGAGCGGCGTCGAGGGGGTCGACACGAACCCCTACGGCGGCCTCAACGTTGGCATCCTCGAGGTCTTCGACGGCGACGATGGCCGGGACGACGCCGCGATCCGGATGCGGCTGTTCGGCTGGGAAGACGGTCGCCTCGAGCCCGTCTTCGATTCCGGGGAGCGTTGAGGGGTGGCGGCCCTCCTTCGAGCCTCGCCGCATCTCGAGGCACTCCGCACCCCGCTGATGATCCTGGTCGTCCTGGGATGCGGGCTCGCCCTGTATGCGACCGCCCCGGTGACCCGACCCCTCGCCCTGGCGCTGTTTCTGGCGGCCCTCCTCTGGCCGCTCCAGGCGACGCTCGAGCGCTTCGTCCCGAAGGCTCTGGCGCTGACCGGCACCATGATGACGTTTCTCGGCGTCGCCACCGGCTTCGGCTGGCTCATCGCCGAGAGCCTGGACGAGGTCCAGGAGAGCGCGACGGGTACCTCGGAAAAGTTGCGAGCGGCGTTCACCAGCGCGGCCTCGGGTCTCGAGCGCCTGGGAGTCGACCCTGCCTTCCTCGAAGAGCCGGGGCTGGCTCGGAAGGGGATCGATCTTTTGGTTCGCCGGGTCGGGGGAGCGACCGTGGACGCCACCGTGGAGATGGTCTTGGTCGTCGCCTTCGTCGGCCTCATCCTCCTCGAGGTCGACGCCTTCCGGCGAAAGATCGCCCACGAGAGCCGCGCGTCCCACCACCGTCGCTGGCCGGCGGTCCTGGCCCGGCTGGCCGGTCAGATGCAGCGCTACATGGCCGTCCGGACGGCGATCGGGCTGATGACCGGCGCCGCCGTCGGCGTCGGCGCCCTGGCCATCGGCCTGCGCTTCTGGTTCATCTGGGGGCTGCTGAACTTCTTGCTGAACTACATCCCGACCCTTGGCTCCATCCTCGGGGTGCTTCCGCCGGTGCTGTTCGCCTGGATTCAGTTTCAAAGCCCGACGATGGTGCTGGCGACCTTGGGGGTGGTGGGAGGCGTCCAGATCATCATGGGCAACTGGGTGGACCCCTTGCTTCAGGGAAAAGTGCTCGCCCTTTCCCCCCTGGTCGTTCTGTTGTCCGTCAGCCTTTGGGGATTGATCTGGGGGATGGTGGGGGCCTTGATCGCCGTCCCCCTGACGCTGACGGTCGTGCTCACGTGTGACGGATACGACCGCACCCGCCCCCTGGCCCGCCTGCTACGGGGGCAGCCGCCAGCGGAGGAAGCCGCCGCCGCACGGGAACCCCCCGGGGAGCCGGCGGCGACTCCCCGCTGATCGGTGGTCGGTGGCTCCTTCTGTTCTTTCGGCCTTCCGGGGGGCTCGGCGCGGACGGGTGCCGTAGCCGTCCGGTCAGAGACCAGTTCCCTCCCTCTGGAACTCGTAGAGAGAGCCGAGCTCGAGCAAGCCCGTGAGCTCGTCGAGGGCGCGGCGGCCCTCGTCGAGCAGTTCGGGGTCCATCAGGTCCGCCGGGGCGAGACGGTCCCGATAGTGTCGGTCGACCCACGCCTCGAGGCCGTCGAGCCGGTCCGGGGTCAACAGCACGCCCTGGTTCGCCGCGCCGAGCTCCGCGTCGGTCATCGTGACCCGCAGGCGCAGGCAGGCGGGGCCACCGCCGTTTCGCATGCTCTCCCGGACGTCGACGTAGCGCACCCGATCGATGGGATGCTCCGGGTCTTCGACGTAGCGGTCCAGCAGGCGGCGGACCGAATCCGATTCCTGGCACTCCGCCGGCGCGAGGAGCAGAGTGCCTTCCCCGCCCGGCAGGGTGAGCAGCTGGGTATTGAAGAGGTAGGTTCGGATCGCCTCGTCGACGCCGACCTCTGCCTCCGGCACCCGGACGACCCGCAGCTCGGCGCCGCCGGAACGGGCGCGGAAGCGTTCCCGCAGGGAAACGAACACCGCCGCGCCGCCGAGATAGGCCGCCTCGTGGACCAACAGCACGTCCTCGTTGCCGACGGCGATGACGTCGTTGTGAAAGACCCCCTGGTCGACGACGCTCGGGTTCTGCTGGACCCAGACGGTCGCCTCCGGGGGCAGCCCATGGCGGCGGGCGACCGCCTCGCTCGCCTCCCGGGTCTGCCGGGCGGGGAAGCGGCTCGGCGCTGGGGCCTCCCGGTCGAAGGCGGCCCGGCCGAAGGTGAACAGGTGGAGCCCCGGCGCTCCGTGGCCCGCGGCGAGCCGGGTGTGGTTGGCGGCGCCCTCGTCCCCGAAGGCCGGCACGGCAGGCAGCGGCGAGTGCACGACGAAGCGGGTCTCGTCCCAGAACACCGCCCGAAGGGCGCGCTCGGTGGCCGCCGCTTCGAGGGACCGGTGGAAGTGGTGCTGGAGATTCGCCGGGGTCAGGTGCAGCCGGCCATCGCTGGCGTCGACGCTCGGGGTCACCGTCGCCGCATTCGCCGCCCACATGCTCGACGCCGAGGACGCTCCGGCCAGGAGATGGGGCGCTTCCCGCCCCGCGGCCTCGATCACGGCCCGGTCGCCCCCGGCGAACCCGAGCGCCCGCAGCGCCCGAACCCGAGGTCGCTCCTGGGGGGGCAGGACCCCCTGAACCAAGCCGAGCTCGACCAGGAGCCGCATCTTGTCGAGCCCCTGCCTTGCCGCCGCCCGGGGGTTGGAGGTCCGGGCCCGGTTCTCCGCGGCGGCGAGGTTGCCCTCCGCGAGCCCGGCGTAGTTGTGGGTCGGCCCGACCAGCCCGTCGAAGTTCACCTCCCGCGTGCCCATGGCGCACCCATACCAGAGACCGGCGGGGGCCGGGCCCCGGCCCCTTCGCCATCCTCCGGCCCGGACCGCCGGGGAGCCTCTCACCAGGAAGCGTCGGAGAAGGACGTCAGCGCTGGCAGCCCGGGCAGAAGACCGTGCTTCGCCCGGATTGGCGGATGCCGGTCAGCAGCGTGCCGGGGCAGCGGGGGCAGGGGGTGCCCGCCCGGCCGTAGACGTCGAAGGGCGAGGGCGCACCCGTCCCGGGGTGGGGGCCGCCGTCTTGGAGGTAGCGACCGCCCGTCGCCTCCAGGTCGGCCAGGGTCCGGCGAAAGGTCTCGTCGAAGGCTGCGGCGAGGGCCGCATGGTACTCGGGAGCGAGCCCGTCGGCGCGCCGTCGGGGGTCGAGGCGGGCCAGGAACAACGCCTCCGCCGCCTGGATGTTCCCCACCCCGGCGAGCACCCTCTGGTCGAGGAGGGTCGGCTTGAGGGCGCCCCGGCGTCCGGCCAGGGCTCGGCCCAGAGCATCCGGCCCCATCTCGGCGAGGCGCCAGGCGTCCGGCCCTAGCCGGTCGAGCCCAAGCGCCCGGGCGACCTCCTCCGGGGTCCCCACGGCGGCCCGGGCCAGGCGACGCGGGTCTCGAAGGACGACCACGCCGGCCGATCCCCCGCCCGTCGATGTTCCGCCTGCCGGGCGCAGGACGAGCCGCGCCGACGCTGCTCGTAGCTCCCCGGGAGGTGTCGGCCTCGCGGCGAAGCGCCCGCTCATCCCCAGGTGGAAGGCGAGGCGTCGCCCGGTGGCTTCCCCCTTCACGGGGGCCGCGGGGAGGCCGCCCGCCCGGGGACCCTCGACGTCCAGCCACAGATACTTCCCATGACGCCCGGTCCC
>DAPKRP010000906.1:0-1796 GCA_031800515.1 Polyangiaceae bacterium LLY-WYZ-14_1
TGAAGCCCTCGATCACGCGGAAGAAGGCGACGTCCTCGAAGTATCCGATCTTGACCAGGTTGTAGAACCGGTCCGCCCCTCGGGGCGCCCAGGACCGGTCGACGTCGATCCGCACCGGGCCGGCGGTGGTGTCGAGCTCGACGGTGTACTCGTCCGGCGCCCGCTCGTCGGCGAGGCTCGGGTCGAGGAGGGCGGGGTGGCGCTCCCCGCCGTCGCCGTCACCGTCCGTCGTGGCCGGAGCCCCGGCCCCGGCCGCCGTGTCCCCCTCGGCGGTGGCGCCGCCGGCGGGCCCGGCGGCCTCGTCCTCCGCCCCGGATCGGGCGGCGGCCGTCCCCTCGCCCTGGCCCGAGGCGGCCGCCTGCTGCTCCGCCCCGGGGGAGGGCTGCTCCTCCGGCTGAAAGCTCGGCTCTTCGGTCCGCTGGCAGCCGCCCGTGGACAGGAGCAGCAGCAGTGCGGCCCCGGCTCCCAGGGCGGCGGCGCGCCCGATCCCGGGGGCCTCCCGACGGCCCCGCCGGGGCCCCGCGTCGTCCATCAGGTCGATGCCGTCGTCCATGACTTCACCTTCTTTTCCTGGTCGCCCAGGGCCGAGCCACCCCGGCCCCTGGGCGAAGGAGGATACCCGCCTCACCCCGAGGCGCATGCCCGGTGCGTCCCGGCCGACGTCGCCTGCCGGGGGACTACCCGCGCCGGCGGGCGAGGGCCAGGGCGAACCAGCCGTTCGCCGGGGTCCACCAGCGTTCCACGTCGAGCCCCGCCTCGGCGAACATCGACCGCGCGGACGCCTCGGTGAACTTACGGCTGACCTCGGTGTGGATGGTCTCCCCCGCTTCGAAGGAGACGTCCATCTCCAGCGCTTCGATGCGCACCGTCTGCGCCACCTTCGAGCGCAGGTGCATCTCGATCTGCGCCTTCGGCACGTCGAAGCGGGCCAGATGCTCGAAGCGGTCGAGGTCGAAGCGCCCCGCGAGCTGGTCGTTGATGACCTGAAGGACGTTCAGGTTGAACGCCGCGGTGACCCCCTGGGCATCGTCGTAGGCCGCCTCGAGGGTATGCACGTCCTTCACCAGGTCCATGCCCACCAGGAAACGGTCGTCCTCCCCGAGCCCCCGCCCGATGGTTCCGAGGAAGGTCACCGCCGCCTCCGGCTCGAAGTTGCCCAGGGTGCCCCCGAGGAAGGCGACCAGCCGGCGCCCGAGCCGGGGCAGCCGGTCGAGGTGGCGGTCGTAGTCGGCGACCACCCCGTGGACCCGGAGCCCGGGATAGTCTTCCAGCAGACGCTCGGCGCTCGCCGTCAGCATCGACTCGCTCACGTCGACGGGCACGTAGGTCGCGCTTCCGCTCCGGGACAGGATCCCCTCGAGCAGGATGCGGGTCTTCCGCGCGGCGCCGCTCCCGAGCTCGACCAGGGTGTCCGGCCGCCCCGCCGCTTCCAGGATCTCCGCCGCCCGGTCCGCGAGCAGCCCCCGCTCCGTCCGCGTCGGATAGTACTCCGGCGTGTCGCAGATCCGGTCGAAGAGCTCGCTGCCCCGACCCTCGTAGAGGTGTTTCGGCGGGAGCCACTTCGGCGACCCGGAGAGCCCCCGCCGCACGTCCGCGGCCAGGGTCGACCCCTCCCCCGGCCGCACGTGCACCTCGACCATCAGCCGTCCGCTGCCGCCCTGCATCCCATCCATCGCTGAGCTCTTTCCATCCCGTCGCGACGTTCTTTCCGGACCTGCCCCGGAATATCGTGCAACGGCACGCCCCGTTCTAAGGGCGCGGGCGGGCCGCTACAAGGCTTGTCTCCAAGGCGACAC
>DAPKRP010000907.1:0-5347 GCA_031800515.1 Polyangiaceae bacterium LLY-WYZ-14_1
CAGGCGCTCCCCCCACGCCGTTCCGGGCGTAGATTAGGGGTGGCTCCGACTGGTTTTCCGAGCGCCACGACACCACACCGGACTCCAACCACCCATGCTGCGCCTTCCGACCCCCCCTATCGACCTCTACAAGCGGGACCGCCTCAACACCCGCACGACCCCCATCCCCACGGACGACCAGTCCCCCCACGCGGTGGTGATCGGTGCCGGTTTCGGCGGGCTGGCCGCCGCGATCCGCCTCGGCGCGCGGGGCTACCGGGTCACGGTCCTCGACCGGCTCGACCAGCCCGGCGGCAGGGCCCGGGTCCATCGGGTCGACGGGTATGTCTTCGACGCGGGTCCGACCGTCGTCACCGCCCCCTTCCTGTTCAACGAGCTCTGGGAGCTCTGCGGCAAGCGCCTGGAAGACGACGTCGACCTTCGCCCCGTGTCGCCGTTCTATCGCATCCGCTTCGATGACGGTTCGATGTTCGACTACACCGGCGACGCGGAGCAGATGCGCCGGGAGATCGGTCGCATCAGCCCCGAGGACGTGCAGGGCTACGAGGCCTTCGTCCGGCGCAGTGAAGAGATCTTCAAGGTCGGCTTCGAGAAGCTGTCCCACGTCCCCTTCGACACCCCCTTCGACATGGCCCGCATCGTCCCTCCGATGGTGCGTCTCGAGAGCTACCGAACCGTCTACCAGCTGGTCTCGAAGTTCGTCCGGAACGACAAGATCCGCCAGGTCCTCAGCTTCCACCCGCTCCTCGTCGGCGGGAATCCCTACAGCGTGACGTCGATCTACACCCTGATCGCCTACTTGGAGCGGAAGTGGGGGGTTCACTTCCCGATGGGGGGAACGGGCGAGCTGGTGAAGGGGATGTGCGGGCTCATCGACGGGCTGGGCGGCACGATCCGCCTGGGCGCCGACGTCGAAGAGATCGTCGTGGAACGGGGGGAGGCGACCGGGGTCCGGCTTCAGAACGGCGAGCTCATCCCCGCCGACGTGGTCGTCTCGAACGCGGACAGCGCGTGGACCTACCGCCATCTGGTGCCGGAGCATGCCCGGAAGCGATGGACCAACCGACGGGTGGAACGCAGCAAGTTCTCGATGAGCCTCTTCGTCTGGTACTTCGGCACGAAGCGCACCTACGACGACGTCAAGCACCACACGATCCTCCTCGGCCCGCGCTACAAGGGCCTGCTCCAGGACATCTTCGACCGCCACAAGCTGGCCCGGGACTTCAGCCTCTACCTGCACCGGCCGACGGCGACGGACCCCTCCATGGCCCCCCCGGGCCACGATGCCTTCTACGTGCTCTCCCCGGTGCCGCACCTCGACAGCGGCACCGACTGGAGCCGTCAGACGGAGCCCTACCGACGGGCGATCTCCCAGTATCTGGGGGACAGCCTGCTCCCGGGCCTGGAAGAGAACCTGACCGCCTCGATCACGCTGACCCCCCGGGGCTTCCTCGAGGACTACCTGTCCTTCAAGGGCGCGGCCTTCAGCTTCGAGCCGGTGCTCCAGCAGAGCGCCTACTTCCGGCCCCACAACAAAAGCGAAGACGTGAAGGGGCTCTACTTCGTGGGCGCCGGCACCCATCCCGGAGCCGGCATGCCCGGCGTGCTATCGTCCGCGCGCGTTCTCGATACGTGCGTCCCCGATGCCGCCGACATTCGACCGCGCCGTCGCTACGCGTGACCTCGAGGTCTGCCAGGATCTCCTACGCCGGGGCTCGAAGAGCTTCCACGCCGCCTCCCTCCTGTTGCCTCGGCGCATGCGCGCCCCGGCGGCGGCGGTCTACGCCTTCTGCCGGGTCGCGGACGACGCCGTCGACCTGAGCGACGAGCCCGGGCCGGCCCTGGATGCCCTGCGGGGCCGGCTCCGGCGCGCCTTCGATGGACGTCCCGACCCGGACCCGGTGGACCGGGCCCTCGCCGCCGTCGGACGCATCTACGGGCTGCCCATCGAAGCCTTCGAGGGCTTGCTCGAAGGCTTCGCCTGGGACGTGGAGGGCCGCCGCTATGAAACCCTCGCCGAGCTCCGGGCGTACTGCGTTCGGGTGGCGTCCACGGTCGGGGTGATGATGACCGTGCTGATGGGCGTGCGCCGGGAGCGAACCCTCTGGCGCGCCTGCGACCTCGGGGTCGCCATGCAGCTGACGAACATCGCCCGGGACGTGGGCGAAGATGCCCGGGAGGGGCGGGTCTATCTGCCCGCCGTCTGGCTCGCGGAGGTCGGTCTCCGGCCCGAGGACCTCATCGAACGCCCCGTGTTCTCCCCGGAGCTCGGCTTCGTCGTCCGGCGTCTCCTGGACGCGGCGGAACGCCTCTACGCCCGGGCGGACGCGGGCGTCGACAAGCTCCCCCGGGATTGCCGCACCGCCATCCGCGCCGCTCGGCTGATCTATGCCGACATCGATCGGGCGATCGTCGATGCGGGCTACGACACGATGAGCCAGCGAGCCTACACCACGGGGCCCCGGAAGGCCTGGCTCGCCCTGCGCTCCCTGCCCGCCGCCCTCTCCCCGGTCCGGGAGATGTGCCTCGCGCCGCCGGTCCCGGAAGCGGCGTTCCTCATCGATGCGGTGGTCGATGCGGGTCTCCAGAGGGGTCCCGGACCCACCCCGACGGCCGTCCGGGACGGGCGAGGCTCTGGCCAGCGGGTCGAGCGACCCTACGCTGACCGCTCGAGAGCCGCCGAATGAGCCAACCCCTCTTGGAACGGAAGCGGGAGGTCCCCCGGGACTTCGACCGCGTGGCCCCCACCTACGACCTGCTGACCGGGATGAACCCGGGCTACCGGAGGCACCTGCGGATGAGCGCGGGGCGCCTCGGGCTCGCACCGGGGGCCCGCATCCTCGACCTGTGTTGCGGTACCGGTCTGAGCACGGAGGCCCTGCTGTCGGTCTACCCGGACGCCGAGATCGTCGGGCTGGACGCCTCCGCGGGCATGCTGGACATCGCCCGCCGTAAGGATCTGCCGGTGCGCTTCGTCCTGGGGGATGCGATGGACCCGGCGTCGGCGGAGGGGGTCGACGGTCCCTTCGACGGCGTCCTGATGGCCTACGGGATTCGAAACATGCCGGACCCGGATGCCTGCCTGGGACGGCTTCGGGAGCTGCTCGTGCCTGGGGGCGTCGTCGCCTTCCACGAGTACTCGGTGAGGGATTCCGCCTGGTCCCGCGCCCTCTGGAACGCCGTTTGCCTGGGCGTCATCGTCCCCGGGGGGCTGCTCACCGCCCGGGAGACGCGGATCTACGAATACCTCCGGCGCAGCGTCAACGATTTCGATGGGGTCCAGGCCTTCGAGGGCCGGCTGCGGCGCAACGGATTCACCGAGGTGCGCACGGTACCCCTGGACGGCTGGCAGCGAGGAATCGCGCACACTTTCTTGGCGAGGAGACCTTTCGAATGATGCGGAACGGGCGAGCGGAACGCGGGGGCCACGTCCAAGGCGCCCGGGACGCGGTGGTGGTCGGCGGCGGCCTCGGCGGCATCGCCGCCGCCACGGTGCTGGCGGAGCGGGGGGTCCGGGTGACCGTGGTCGAGCGAAAAGCCTACCTGGGCGGCCGCGCCGGCGCGTGGACGGACCGGCTCGCCGACGGGACCAGCTTCGAGATGGAGCGAGGCTTCCACGGGTTCTTTCGCCAGTACTACAACCTCCGGGCGCTGCTTCGGCGGGTCGACCCGACCCTGTCCTGCCTGACCCCCCTGGACGACTATCCGATCCTCGGCCCGGACGGGGCTCGGGAATGCTTCACCGACCTTCCCCGGGTGACCCCGTTCAACCTGGTGGAGCTCGTTCGTCGGACGCCCCATCTGCGGCTCGCGGACCTGCCGAAGATCCCGCCGGCGCGGGTCGCGCCGATGCTGAGCTTCGATCCGGAGGCGACCTACGCGCGCTGGGACGGGGTGTCCGCCACGGATTACCTGGATTCCCTGCGCTTCCCCGGTCGAGCCCGGCGGATGCTGTTCGACGTGTTCAGCCACTCCTTCTTCAACCCGGAAGAAGAGTTCTCCGCCGCCGAGCTCCTCATGATGTTCCACTTCTATTTCGTGGGGAATCCGGAGGGACTCGTCTTCGATGTGATGAACGAGCCCTTCAGCATCGCCCTCTGGCGGCCCATCCAGCGCTACCTGGAACGACTGGGGGTGCGCTTCCTCTTCGAGACGGAGGTGACCGGGGTGGAACGGGACCAGCGCCGGGGCCGCTATCTGGTGCATGGGGGCAGCGGCGCTCCCCTGGACGCGGACGCCGTCGTGCTCGCCCCCACGGTCCCGGCTCTGCAGCAGATCGTCGCCGCGTCGCCGGACCTCGGGGACGACACCTGGCGCCGGGACGTCCAAGGGCTGGAGGTCACCTGGCCCTTCGCCGTGTGGCGCCTCTGGCTCGACCGACCGCCCCACCGGACCCGGAAACCCTTCGTCGGTACCGCGGGCCTCGGCAACCTGGACAACGTCTCCCTCTACGAGCTGTTCGAAGGGGAGAGCCGGCGCTGGGCCCTCGCGACGGGCGGTAGCGTGGTCGAGCTCCACGCCTATGCGGTGCCCCCGGAGCTCGGCGGCGAAGCCCTCAAGGACGAGCTGCTCGGCACCCTGCATCAGCTCTACCCGGAGCTCCGGGGAGCCCGCATCCTGGAAGACCGCTGGATCATGGCGGACGATTGCCCGGCGTTTCGTCCGGGTAGCCACGCCCGGCGGCCGGTTCCCCGGACGCCCTCCCGGGGCCTGGTTCTGGCGGGGGACTTCGTGCGCATCCCCGTGCCCACGGCGCTGATGGAACGCGCCACCACCAGCGGATTCATCGCGGCGAACACCCTGTTGGAGGACTGGGACGTCCGGCCGGAGCCCGTTCGGTCGATCCCCACCCAGGGCCTGCTCGCCCGGTTCCGCCGGAGGCGTCCGGCCCCCGTATCGCCGGCGCCCCTGGCGGCGGCGGGCGGCTACGCGTAGCGCTTCGGCGTGCGTCCGGCGACGGCGTTCAAGGCATTGACCACGCCGATTTGGGCCATGATCTTCAGCTTCGATCCTTCGATCGTGTAGTCCGGCGAGGCCAGGGCGGCGACGGGGCTCATGTCCCCTCGGTCGAGGCGCACCCAGACCGCGTAGGGGGCGGTCGACCGGGCCAAGGCGCGCTTCTTGTCGAAGGGCTCACCGCGGAAGGGGGCCGGCGAGGGCGCCTCCCGGAAGTCTTCCAGGGAGGCTCGTCCCCGGTCGATCCGGTAGGTGGACGTGACGTCCATCCCATCGGGCCGATCGAGGATCCGGATCACGAAGGCGTCCCGGAAGCGCCGGGCTGCCTGCTGAAAACCCGCGTCCCGGTTGAGCTGGTCGACGAATCGTTCGGCGAAGGCGCGGGTGCCGT
>DAPKRP010000908.1:0-5823 GCA_031800515.1 Polyangiaceae bacterium LLY-WYZ-14_1
TGCCCCATGGCGCTCTTCGGCAAGACCCGAGCCAGCATCAGCGGCGAGGAAAAGAAGACCCTCGGCGAGGGGGTGTTCCGCCGCTGCGACGAGTGCGCCGCCACCCACCTGGCGGAAGAGTTCACCTCGAACCTCGAGGTCTGCCCCACCTGCGGCCACCACTACCGCCTCTCCGCCGAAGCCTGGGTGGAGCTCCTCCTGGACCCGGGCAGCTGGGGGGAGGAGGACATCGGCCTGGTCTCCGCCGACCCCCTCGGTTTCGAAGATTCGAAGAAGTACCCCGTCCGCATCGAGACGGCCCGGAAGAAGTCCGGGCTCGAAGACGCCTTCCTCTGCGTCTCCGGGGAGCTCAGCGGTCGTCCGGTGCAGCTCGGGTCCTTCCTCTTCCGCTTCATGGGCGGGTCGATGGGCTCGGTGGTCGGGGAGAAGATCACCCGGCTGTTCGAACGGGGGGCGGAACGCCGGGAACCGGTGATCCTCTTGAGCGCCTCCGGCGGCGCTCGAATGCAGGAAGGGGTGCTGTCCCTCATGCAGATGGCGAAGACGGTGGCCGCCCTCGGGCGGCTGCGGGACGCCGGCCAGCCCTTCATCAGCGTGCTCCTCAACCCGACCACGGGTGGGGTCGCGGCCAGCTTCGCCCTCCTGGGGGACGTCAACATCGCCGAGCCGAAGGCGCTCATCGGCTTCGCCGGACCCCGGGTCATCGAGCAGACCATTCGACAGAAGCTCCCGGAGGGCTTCCAGCGAGCGGAGTTTCTGCTCGAGCACGGGATGGTCGATCTCATCGCCGAACGCCGGGCGATGCGCGCCACGATCGCCCGCATCCTCGGCCACCTGGTCGGTTGACCCCACGCCGTCGCCCGAAGACCCGCGCCGTGCGCTATCCGGAGGCCATCGGCTGGCTCTACGCCCTCGCCCCTCGGGGCATGCGCTACGAGCTCGATCGCATGGAGGCGGTGGTCGCCCTCCGGGGCCACCCGGAACGTCGGGTGCCCGCGGTCCACGTCGCGGGGACCAACGGCAAGGGCAGCGTCACCACCCTGGTCGCCGCCGCCCTCCGCGCCGGGGGGCTTCGCACGGGCCTCTTCACCTCCCCCCACCTCCATCGCTTTCCGGAGCGGATCCAGGTCGCCGGCCGCCCCGTCGGCGAGGCGGAGGTCGCCCGACGGCTCACGGAGATCCGCCGCTTCCTCGAGACGCCGGGGACCCCACCCCTCAGCTTTTTCGAGGTCGCCACGCTCCTGGCCTTCGAGATCTTCGCCGCCCGGGAGGTCGACGTCGCCGTCTACGAGGTCGGCCTGGGCGGTCGACTCGACGCGACGAACGTCCTGGTCCCGGAGGTTACCGGCATCACCCGCATCGCCCTCGATCACATGCGGATCCTCGGCCCGGACATCCCGTCCATCGCTCGGGAGAAGGCGGGCATCGGGAAGCCCGGGGTGCCCCTGGTCTGCGGCGTCCGGGACCCCCTAGCGGTCGAGGCCATCGCCGGCCGGGCCCGGGAGCTCGGGGTGCCGGACCCCTGGTGGATCGACCGAGACTTCCAGGGCCTCGCATCGGCCTCGGCGACCGGCAGGAGCCGCCCACGGGTAGACCTGCGGGTCCGGCGCCGGGTGCTCCGGGAGGTCCCCCTGCGCCTCGCCGGCGCCCACCAGCGGGACAACGCGGCGACGGCGGCGGCCCTCGTCACCGCCCTCGGCCGTCGTCGGCGCCGGCTCCGGGTCGACGACGAGGCCATCCGTCGGGGGTTCGCCCGAGCTCGCTGGCCCGGTCGCCTCGAGCGCTTGCCCGGGCGGCCGCCGGTCCTCCTCGACGCCGCCCACAACCACGATGGTAGCGCCGCGTTGGCCGCCCACCTGCGGGACGGGCCGGGGCGACGCGGGGTGCGGGGCCGGGTGGTATTGGTCTTCGGGGTGCTCGAGGACAAGCAGGGGGACGAGATGGCGGAAAGCCTCCTCCCCGCCGTCGATGCGGTCGTATGGGTCACCCCCCCGGTCGACCGGGGGCGCCCCGCCGGCGACCTCGCCGCCCTCTTCGGCGGCCGCGTCGCCAAGTCCGTCCCGGAGGCCCTGTCCCTCGCCCGGCGGCGTGCGGGCCCGGAGGGCCTGGTGGTGGTCGCCGGGAGCCTCTTCCTCGTGGCCGCCGCCCGGGCTCGGCTCCTCCGCCTGCCCGCCGAGCCCGCCGTCCGGGGCTGAGCTGCCGGTAGCTCCTCGGGCTTCCGGACGCACTAGCCGCCGCCGGGGATGGCGACCAGGACCTGCGTGGCGTCCAAGCGCACGCCCTCCGGCGTCGCCAGGGTCAGGTCGACCAGGAAGGTGCGGGAGCGGATCCCAGGCCCCCCGTCCAGGCGTGCGGCGAGGTCCAGGTAGACGAACACCCGGGTCCCGGGGAGGGCCCCGAAGAAGGTGGTCAGGTCCGTCGTCCCCACCGCGTGCTCCGGGGTCACCCCGTTCGGGGGGAGCCAGCAGGTCTCGTCGCCGTTCAAGGTGCAGACGGGGGTCGCCTCGGCGACCAGGCGTGAGTCGTCCCGGTCCCGATCCCGGCCGGGGTCGGTTCGGACCACGGCGCTCCCGGCCACCGCGTCCACCGGGACGCGGGTCAGAGCCCGCCTGATCGCGTCGGCGATCGCGTCCCGAACCGCGCTGGCGACGCGGTCGCCGGCCTCGGCGAGCACCGGCTGCCCCCCCGGGTCCATCGTGCCCGTCTCCCGAGCGAGGGTCTCGAAGGCAGGGCAGGGGGAGGCGTCGGTGCCGCCGTCCTGTCCGCAGGGGGTCGCGGCGGCGTTGACCCCGATGTACCGGGCGCCGAGACGCCGGAGGGCGTCCGCCGCCTGCCCGTCCCCGGCCACCGTCGCCGGTTGCGGCGCCACCCCGCGGTAGCTGCCGCAGCCATTCCGGTTGTCGCTGGTGGTGCCCGCCGTGGGCCCCCCGTGGGGACAGGAGGCGGTGGCGTGGACCACCAGGGGCAGGGCGCCTGGACGAAAGCAGGCGCCGCCCAGGCCGACCCGAGCTTCCGGGCATCGGTCGACGCCCCTCGGAAACACCCAGGGGTCGGGCAGGTCCCGGAGATAAAACGTGCCCGGGTCGCCGGTGGCCAGATAGCGCAGGGCAGGGCCGTGGGCGCCTCCCCGGTCCCCGCCGAAGCGGCTGGTCAGGGCGTCGAAGGCCGGGGTCAGGGTCGCGACGAGCTGGTCCCGGTCGGCCCCTTCCGGGGGCACCGGGGTCACCGGCGTGCGCAGGCGAAACGGAACGTCGTCCGCGCCCCCATAGGGCGCGATGGGGAAATCCGAGTGCTCCGCGAGGCCGATGGCGAGGTCTCGGATGCCCGGCTCGACCCGAGCCAGGAGCCCCTCCTCGTCGAACATCCTCCCCAGGACGAAGCGGGTCACCCGCGTGTCGTCTCGGGAGACGTCGACCAGGAACAGCAGATCCACCTCGCGAAAGCGCACGTCCAGCCCGACGACCAGGCTTCGGGAGGCCGCCGCCGTCGTCCCATCCCGTTCTTCGGCGGGCAGCTCGACGTAGGGCACGGTCACCAGGGGCGCGCAGGCCCCGTCCCGCGGGCAGTCGCAATCCCGAGGCGCGTCGCCGGTGCAGACGGCGCGCGTCCAGGCGACCTCCGGCAGGTCGTCCAGCCCGTCCCCGTCCGTATCCGCGCGACAGGGGTCGGTGCCCGCCTGGCCGGCCGGAGGAAAACGTTCCTCCCCGTCGCTCAGCCCGTCTCCGTCTCCGTCCGGGTCCAGGAAGTAGGGGCAGGGGAGGCGGGCGGTCGTCGAGGGGGCGATGCCTCGTTCCCAGTCGTCCGGGAGGTCATCGCCATCCGCGTCCCGATCCCGGAAGGCGGGGACCCCGTCCTCGTCCGGGTCGGCGAGCCCCTCGGTGGCGTCGTCGATCCCGTCGTCGTCGCTGTCTAGATCGAGAAAATCCGGGACCCCGTCGAGGTCCGAATCGATGGGCGAGGACAGGCATTCCCGGTCCCCGGCTTCCTCTTCGTCCGGGATCCCGTCGCCGTCCGCGTCGTCGTCGAAGGCGTTGCCCCGGCCGTCCCCGTCCTGGTCCTGGACCCCCTCGTGGACGGTGGCGATGGTGTCCCCGTCGGGATCGTTGTCCGGCGTGCAGTCGCGGCGCAGCAGGTCCGGGCCCGCGTCCCCGACCTGGTCCCGGCGGTCCCAGGAAAGGGGGTTCTCGCAGCCCCCCAGCGACCCGGGCAGAAGGAGCAGGGCGAGGACGCGGCAGGCGGTCGGCGCGGGGAAGCGCACCGGCACATCCTGAGGCTTCCCGCCCCCCTGGTCTACACCCCGACGCCCGCGGCCGTCGGGGACGATCACCGCGGATCGGCGGCGCTGCCCGCGGTCGACGGGGCGGAGGCGGGGGGCCGCCGAGGAGCTGGCGGGCCGTCGCCGACGCTCAGGGCGTCCAGGCGAGCCCGGGCCCGGTCCGCCAGTCCCCGCGGGGGGTCGGCGGCGAGGAGGGCGCGGAGGGCGTTCCGTTCGTCGACCCGCTGGCCGAGGCGGGCGGCGGCACGGGCGAGACCGGCGAGGGCCTCGACCTCGAGGGGTCCCCCGGGGACGGCCTTCCGGGCCGCGCGGTAGCCGGCGGCGGCCCCCTGCGGATCGCCCAGATGGTCCAGCTGCAGGTCGGCGGCGGCGACGGTGGCCACGTAGGCGGTGAAGGTTCCGCGCCCGGCCCGGGCGGCCCGATGGTAGGTCGCTGCGGCATCGGCGAAGCGACCCTCGGCTCGGAGGCGATTCGCCCGGGCCAGAAGATCCTGGGCGGGGGCCGAGGTGCGGCCCCCACGCCGCTCCCCGGGGGCGGCGGCGTCCGGGCCGCCGGCGGGGCCCCGCGTTTCCGCGGTGGAGCCCGCCGCCGAGGCCCCGGGCCGACGATCCCCGGGGTCCCGGGCCCGGAGCACGTCCTGACCGCCGGGGAGATCATCCGGGTCGAACCAGGCCTGGCTCTTGGCGGAGCGGGCCGGGGCGAGGGCCGCCGCCTCCGGCGACCTGGCGCCCGCGGCCGCTGCGGCCCTGCCGCCGGTCTCAGGGCCGGCTGGGGCGCCCGGGTCCTCGGGTGCTGCCGCCGAGGACGGTGCGTGTGGCGGCGACGACGACGACGACGACGACGACGCCTGCCAGGCCAGCCACCCCGCGAGGGTCGCTCCGAGGAAGGCGAGGGCCCCGAGGCCCAGGAGCTTCCCGGGGGTCCGCCACCCCGCCGCTCCTGGGGAGCTGGCCGGCGTCTGCCTCTGCGGGTCCGGGGCGCCGTAGGTCCCCGGGCCAGGTGCCGCGGCCCAGCCGGCGAGGGCGGCCGCCACCAAGGCGTCGGTCGCCGCCGGACCGAGGGGCTCGGCCGGGCCCGGTTCGCCGTCGAGGCCGGGGAGGAGACCGGTGAGACTGTCCCCATCCGGGGACGGGTTCGCGGGGCCTCCGGGTTCGGTCGGTCGGGTCACCATCACCAGCCTGCTAGTTCAGTGGGACGACGGGCCGCCTCCGGGTCAGCGGTCGTGGGGCGGCAGGGGGAAAACCCGCCGCCCGAGCGGTCGGCCCGGCTTCGGGTCCCCCGTCGTCGTCGGATCCCTTGGACCATCAGCGCTCCTCCGTGTCCTCCGGCCGGGCTCGATCCTGGCGGCGCTGGACGGCGCGGAGCTTCCCGACCCCGAGCCGGAGCCGGCTCTTGGCGGTGTCGAAGGGCACCCCGAGCTCCTCCGCCATCTCCGGGACGCTCAGGCCGGCGACGTGGTGGAGCACCACCGCCTCTCGCTGTTCCGGCGGCAGACGGTCGAGCAGCGCCGCCGCTTGACGCCGTGCCAGGTAGGCGTCGGGCGGGG
>DAPKRP010000909.1:0-1530 GCA_031800515.1 Polyangiaceae bacterium LLY-WYZ-14_1
GAGCTCGCCGCCCTCGGCGCGGGTCGCTCGCAGTAACGCTGCCGTCGCCGCACCGAAGTCACTGGACAAGCGATCAGTGGTCCCGCAGGGTGAGGGGCATGGACCACCTCCGCCCGCTGCCCACTCCCCTCCCCGCCGGCGAGTCCGCCTGTCCCGCGGCGTCCGACTCCCCGGTGTCCCCGGCGCTGCCCGACCTGCCCGGCCTGCCGCTCGTTCCCGTGCTTTTGGCGCTCTACGACGCGCGGCACGCCCCGGCCCCTCGGGCCCACGATGCCCTCACCCGGGCGACCCTCGGGGCGCCGCTGCGGGTCGCCCGGGCGCTGTTGGCTCTGGAAGACGCCGGCCTCGCCGACGCCCGGCGAGCGCGCCTCACCCCGGCCGGGACCGCCCTGGCGGAACGCCTCGCCGCCGCCCCATCCCGTGGCACCGTCGCGGCTTGAGCCGAACCGGGTGCCAGGGGGTGTGCGTGTACGTGTAGGTGCACGTGTACGTGCATGAGGACGTCAACGTGTAGGTGCACGTCAACGTGTAGGTGCACGTGCACGTGCACGTCTACGTGCACGTCTATGTCTACGTGGCCCGGCTGCGCCGAGCTTTGAAGGCACTCCTAGCCGAGGGGCTCGTCGACGCAGGTGAGCTCCTGGACCCGCACGGTGTTCGGCTCTCCGTCCCGCCCCGGACCCTGCAGGTAGATCAGGAAGATCCGGCCCTCGTCGTCGACGGAGACGTCCAGGTCGACGAAACCGGCCTCCGCCTCGGTGGGGCTCGTCCAGCGGACGCCTTCGGCGCCGTCCGGTCCGAGGACGGTGGCCGCTCGGCCGAGGGCGCCGGCGCCGTCCAGGCGGCTCACCACCGCCAGGAACCCCTCGGCGCCGAAAGGCACCAGGTCGACGGCCGCCGGGGCGTCGATCGTGGTCGACAAGGACGGCGGGGAGACCACCTGGCCGTCCGTCGTGAAGCGGGCGACCCAGCGGAAGGGGGTGTCCGGCGCCGGCGAGCTCGGCCAGCCGATCCAGAGGAACGTCTCCCCGTCGGCGGACGCCACCGCGTGGCGAATGGTGAAGACCGGGTCGCCGGACGGGGTGGTCAGCGGGAAGGACGCCCGTTCCGCCACCGGCTGACCATCGGTCCCCCGTACCTCGAAGGCGATCCGCACCCCCGGGTCCGGAGAGGCGGCCGGAACCACCGGAAGGGCCAGACCGATCCGGTTGCCTGCCGTCGCGAGCCGGGGACTGAACCGTCCCTCCTCCGCCAGGATGCTGCCCCCGCCGACGCTGACCCCCCGGGTCGTCGCCAGGTCGAACAGCACCTCGTTGTCCGGAGCGACGTTGTCCGTCCAGGCGAAGGCCAGGCGGCTGCTGGTGGCGGCGACGTCGGGCTCCCCCGCTCCGCAGCCGAAGCGGGTCGGCGAGCGGGCCGTCGGGGAGAGGACGACGGACCCGGCGGCGTCGACGACCGCACTCGCCGCCCGGTCGTCGGTGCCGAAGCGGCCGCAGAAGGTCAGGGCGAGCCGCGGCTCCCCGCCGGCCG
>DAPKRP010000910.1:0-1800 GCA_031800515.1 Polyangiaceae bacterium LLY-WYZ-14_1
AGCCTCGGGGACGAGGCGCCGGCGGTGCGCTGGCGAAGCTCTCGGCCGGGGGCCTACGTCGCCGCCCCGGCGCCGGCCGACCCCGTCGAGGGGCGTTGGGACGACCTCGACGGGCCGGGGCCCACCACGGGCCGCCGGTCCATCCCCCCGGAACCGTTGCCGGGGGCCACCCTCCCCCCGGCCCTGGGGGACGAGCCGAGACTGGTGACCTTGGTGCCACCGGGCGCCCCGGGCTCCGCCCGCCCCGGGTTCGAGGGCATCGGGGATGCGTCTCGTCGCTGGTCCTCCCCCCTTCCCGATGCCGCCAGCGATGGCCTGGGGGGGAGCATCGCCGGAGAGTGGGAGCCGGGGGATGACGCCCTCGCCGCCCTCGAGCTCCTCGCCCAGGAGCGCCCTTGGGCCAGGGGCTCCGGGGCCGTCGGGTCCGTCGAGCCGGCAGCCGGAGACTGGGCCGAGACGGCGATCGACCTCGCCTGCGAGGCCGTCGCCAGCGCCGCCCGGTGCGGGGTGTTTCTACGGCTTCGGGAAGGCCGCTTCGAGGCGGTTAGCGGACGCGGGGATGGTCTCCGGCCGGCGGCGGTTCGCCCCCTCTGGTTTCCGGCGACCGCACCCTCGGTCTTCCGGGAGGCGTTGCGGGGCCGCGGGTCCGTCGCCGAGCAGGTCTGGGGGAGACGGTCTGCCGACCGGTTCGCCGCCCGGATCCTGGGAAGCCGGGAGGGCCCCCTGCTGTTGGCTCCGGTCCATCGACAAGGCCTCGTGCTCGGCCTGCTGCTGGCGGATGGGCCGGCCCCGGAACGCGGGGCGCGGCGCCTCGCCCAGGTGGTCGACGCCCTCGAGCGCGCCCTCAACAACACCCTCTGATTCAGCGGCGGTCGTCGCCGCCTTGGTCGTCGTCGTCGTCGTCCCGGTCGTCGTCGTCCCGGTCGTCCCGGTCGTCGTCGTCCTGATCGTCGTCGTCGGCGCGGGCGCGGTCGTCATCCCCATCGTCCGCGTTGTCGTCGTACCGGTAATCGTCGTCGTCGTCGTCGTCGCTGTAGGACCCGCGACCCCGGCGGTGCCGCTCGTCCGGGTCCGGGCTGCTCGCGTCGTCGTCATCGTCGTCGTCCGCGCGGAAGGCGCGGCGGGCACGGGGATCGTCGTCGTCGTCGGCGGCGGCGTCATCCCCGTATTCCCCGTCGTCGTCCCGGGCGGTGCGTCCCCCCCGTCGACGTCGCCGGGGTGTCGACCCTTCCGCCGCCTCCGCGGCGTCCTCCGCGCTGCGGGACCGGGACCGCCGTCGTCGAGGGCGCCCGCCCGCCTCTGAATCGTCTCCGTCGTCGCCGTCCGAGGACGAAGCCTCCCGGTCGTCTCGACGGCCCCGGGCACGCCGGGAGCCCCTCCCGGACCCATCGTCGTCTCGGTCGTGGTCGTCGTCGCCGTCGTCTGCGTCGTCGTAGGATTCCGGCGGCGGCTCCTGGCCGCGGGGGATGGTCAACGCCTCGAGGAGCGCACTGTCCAGGGACAGGATCGGTAGGGTGTGCACCTCGAAGCCGATCCCGCGACGTTCCATCGCCCGGGCCAGGCTCACCCCGTCGAACAGGGCGCAGGGGGCCGTGCCGGGGGCGACGGCCTCCTCCCGACCCCCGGAGCGGCAGAGGCCCGTCGTCACCATCCACGCGGAGCTCGCCTGGGCGTAGTGATGAAGCGCTCCCCGGACCTCCATCACCCGTTCCCGAGTGATGTCGTCGCCGCCTCGGAGGACGACGATGGCGAGGCGCACCTCCTCCGGGCCTCGCCGCCAGGTGCCGGCGAGGTGCACCT
>DAPKRP010000911.1:0-7346 GCA_031800515.1 Polyangiaceae bacterium LLY-WYZ-14_1
ACGATGGCATCTCCGAAGCCGCTCCAGGGAGCGTCGTCTCCCGCGCCGGGGGCGAAGGCGAAGCCGCCCAGGGCGACCGGGCGGGGCGCGTCGACCTCCGACCCCGGGGGGCCGCCGAGGGGGTCCTGCACCACCCCCGGCGCGCCATCATCGACGGCGCGGAGCCAGCGGGTCGCCCGTTCGGCGATCCCCGCGAAGCGACCCGGGCCCCGAGCGGTGAAACGAGCCGCCTCCCCGAGGCCAGCGAGCTCGATCCCATCCCGCCCCTGGAAGAGACCGGCTCCGGACAACCCGGCCCGGGCGGCGCCGGCGAGGGCGTCTTCGCCGGGGCCAGAGATGCCGTCCAGGGGCACGGTCAGGAAGGCGCCGGCATCCGTGCCCCGGCGGGCCAGGGCGTCCAGGCGGCGCTCGAGGAGGGCGAGGGCCTTCTGGGAGGCCCGCCGAGGTGCCTCCGGCGCGGCGGGAACGGCAGGAGACGCGTCCGGCGGACCGGCGGCCAGCGCCTCGGGGCGGTCGACCGAGCTCACGAGGCGCTCTCCCCCGCCGTCTCCGAGCCGCGGGCCTCGGCCGCCGGGCGAGGCTCAGCGACATACAGGTGGCAGACGCCGAAGGTGAGCGGCCGGACCGCTCGAACCTCGAGCCCGGCCTCGCTCATCATCTCGGCGAAGCGCGCCGGCTCCGGGAAGGCGGCGATGGACTCCTGGAGGTAGCGGTATTCCCGATCGCCGGAGAGCAGCGCCCCGATCCGGGGCACCAGGGTGCGGATGTGGAAGCGGGCGAGGGGACCCATCCAGCCACCCCGGGGCTCCGAGAGCTCCAGGATGGCGACCCGCCCTCCGGGACGGCAGACCCGGGCCATCTCCCGGAGGGCCTTCGGCCGGTCCGGCACGTTGCGGATGCCGAAGGCGATGGTGACGCCGTCGAAGCTGTCGTCCGGATGGGGAATGGCTTCCGCGTCCCCCTCGAGGAGCAGCACCCGTTCCGCCAGGGCGCGGTCGTCGGCCTTCCGGCGGCCGATGTCGAGCATGTTGACCGAGGGGTCCAGGCCGAGGACCCGGGCGTCGGGGTGCCGCCGGGCGATGGCCAGTGCGAGGTCGGCGGTCCCGGTGGCGAGGTCGAGCACGTCCGCGTTCGGCGGCAGGTCGAGGGACCGTACCGTCCGCGCCCGCCAGCGACGGTCGATCCCCATGGACAGGACCCGGTTGAGGACGTCGTACCGGTGAGCGATCCGGTCGAACATGGCGCCGGAGCCGCCCCGGGGCAGGGTGGTCGGCAGCTGACGGCCGTCGCTTGCGCTCATGCGGGCTCGCCTCCTCGCTGCCGCCGGGCCCCCGTGCCGCGGGTGGCGTCGCCGTCGGCGACGACGGCCCCCGTCCGTCGCCCCTGCCCGGTCGCCGCGTCCGGCGACGGGGCGACGTCTCGGGCTTCCGAAGGCCCGTTCTTTCGATGGTGAAGGCGCATGTGCCCTTTCTGGATGCCCTCGCTCGCCAGAGCGCGCAGGGCGGCGAGGTTCGAGGCGAGCCCGGCGGAGGCGACCACCACGGCGAGCTCCCGGGCGGAGGCCGCGCCGACCAGGGCGTGGGCCGCGCGCACGCCGGGGTGCACCCGGGTCGAGCCGCCGACGGTGGCGACGGCGAGGGGCATCTCGAGGACCCCGACGAGGCCCCCGTCGTCGGTGCGACGCCAGGTGGCGAGGGGCCGCACGCCGGCACCGAGCCCCGCGAAGCCGTGGGCCCCGGCCTCGATCGCCCGCCAATCCTGCCCGAGGGCGACGGCGGTGGCATCGATTCCGTTCAAGATGCCCTTGTTGTGGGTGACCGCCCGGAAGGGGTCCCGCTCGGCAAAGCGGCTCGCCCGGGCGATGCCGTCGGCGACGGCGTCTCCGCCGACCGCCTCGGCGCTGGCCCGGGCGGTCACCCGCACCATGCGGCGGAGGGGAAGGTTCGAGAGGATCCGCAGGCCGATCCGGCCGCCGAGAATCCCGGCGAGCTCCGGGGCGACCGCCTCGGCGACGGTGTCGACGAGGTTGGCGCCCATGGCGTCCCCGACGTCGACGTAGAGGTGCACGACCACCAGGCCGTCCTCCGGGGCCACCACCCGGACCTCGAGGTCACGGGCGCCGCCGCCGCGCCGGACCATCGACGGGATCGCGGCATCGGCCAGGGCGAGCACCGCATCCCGATGGGGCGCCAGGCGCGCCGGCGCGTCGTCCGGAGACGGCACGTCATCGAGCTGGATCTGCGCCGTCATCACCCCCGGCGTCGCCTCCCCGGTGAAGCCGCCGGTCACCCGGACGAGGCGCGCGGCGTTCGAGGCGGCGGCGACCACGGAGGGCTCTTCCACCGCCATCGGCACGAGCACGTCCCGCTGGTCGACCCGGAAGTTCAAGGCGATGGCGAAGGGCAGGCCGTGGATGCCGAGCACGTTCTCGCTCATCCGGTCGGCGATGGCGACGTCGAGACCCCCGCCGGCGCGGAGATGGGCCCGGGCGTCCTCCGGGAGCATGCCGAGCTCGTCCAGCACCGCGAGGCGCTCGGCGACGGTGCGCTGGTAGAAGCCGGGAAGTCGACTGGATGGGTGCGTGGAATCGGTCACGGCGAAGGGCCAGGGACGCGAGGACGAGGGGAACCCAGGGGAAACGAAGGAGGACGGCGCGGGTCAGGCGTCCCGGTGGACGGTCGCCTCGGCGACGGTGACCAGCGCCTCGACGGCGCGGCTGGCCGGGATCGGCCGAAGCGCCTCCACCGCCTGGGCCGCGTGGTCCCGGGCCAGGGCCTTGCAGGCGCCGGCGGCATCGGTCCGTTCCAACGCCGCTCGGACCTGGTCCCGAAGGTCCGACTGGTCCAAGGCGCTTCCGTCGCCGGCGACGATCGTCTGGAGCAGCCCGAGGAGCGTGGGCTCCCGTTCGACGGCGACGATGAGGGGGTAGGTCATCTTTCCCTCCCGCAGGTCCGTGAACAGGACCTTCCCCGTCGCCTGGGTGTCGCCGGTCAGGTCGAGGAGGTCGTCGACCGCCTGGAAGGCCACGCCGAGGTGTTGTCCGAAGCTTTCCAGCGCGGCGGTGGCCGCCTGGTTCAGCCCGCCGGTCCGGGCACCGGCATACATCGCCCAGCGGAAGAGGGCGGCGGTCTTGCCTTCCACCACCCGGAACCAGGTCCGCGCATCGGGGCGGAGGACGCCTCGGTTCTCGAGCTGGATCGCCTCGGCGAAGATCATCTCTTCGATGATCTCGAGGAGCCGGTCCAGGGTGCCTTCGACCCGGCAGCGACGGACCCGGCGCAGGGCTTCCACCAGGAGCCAGTCCCCGGCGAAGATACTGGCGGCGTTGCCGTAGATGGTCCGGGCCGCTGGCGCTCCACGGCGCACCATCCCCAGGTCGACCACGTCGTCATGGAGAAGCGTCGCGTTGTGGACGAGCTCGACGGCCACCGCGTGCTCCCGACCGTGGTGGTCGAACCCCGACCCGCAGCGGGCGGCCAGGGCGACGCACATGGGGCGAAGCCGTTTCCCGCCCTGCCCGAGCAGATGGTGGGCGCTCTCGTGGACGACGGAGTGCCCGTTCGGCAGCTCTTGCAAGGCGCCCTCGAGGCTGGTCATGTCGTCGACGACCAGGGCCGAGAGGTCGGCCAACCGTTCCTCGAGATCGGGCAGCCCCCGACGGCCCACCACGGACCCGAGGCGGGCGAGAAGGTCGTCGGAGGCGGCGAGGGCGGCGGTCATGCGCAGGGAGCTCTCTTTCGTTTCAAAAACTATTGAACGATGTAGCGCCCGCCCTTTCCCGGTCAAGGCAGCGGGACCACGGAACCGCGGACGCAGACTGCCATGCTAAGCGGCGGGCATGACGACGTTGGTCGCTGGTTTTGGATACGTGGGCCAGGAGTTGGCTCGACGTCTAGTGGCGGCGGGACGGGGACCGGTGCTGGGCCTCCGCCGGAGCGGAATTTCCGGGGGCCCCGGCATCGAAACGGTCGCCGCCGACCTCCTGGACCGGGAGGCGCTGCGCCAGGCCCTGCCGAGGGACCGGCGATTCGAGCGGGTCGTCTACGCGGCGAGCGCCGACGCCTCGACCCGGGACGCCTACCTACGCGCCTACCGGGACGGTCTCGGCACTCTCCAGGAGGTGCTGGCCGATCGGGGAGACCCGGTCGCCCGCCTGGTCTTCGTGTCGAGCACCGGCGTCTATGGCCACGGTGACGGGCGCTGGGTGGACGAGGACACGGACCCCGCGCCCCAGGGCGAGACGGGCCCCGCCCTCGTCGAGGCCGAGGCGGCGGCGCATGCCCGGGGGACCTCCTACCCGGTCGTGGTTCTCCGCCTGGCCGGGATCTACGGGCCCGGCCGCACCCGTCTCATCGACCAGGTGCGGGCCGGCGAGCCGCCCCGGGGGAATCCGGAGCGCTGGACCAATCGCTTCCACCGGGACGATTGCGCCCGGGCGATCGCCCACCTGCTCTTCGATGTGCCCCAGCCGGAACCCCTGTACCTCGGGGTGGACGACCAGCCGGCGACGATGCGGGAGGTCCGCCGCTTTCTGGCCGAGCGCCTCGGTGTCGCGGCGCCCGACGAGGGCGGATCGGCGCCGCCGGCCGAAGATGCGACCGGCAGGGGTCGGACTCGGGTTCCCGGGGTCGGTAAGCGCTGCCGGAACGACCGACTTCGGGGCACGGGCTTCACCCCGCTGTTCCCGACCTATCGAGACGGCTACGGCGCGATGATCGCCGAGCTTGCGGCGGCGGACGCCGCCCCGGGGGCGTCCTCATGAGCAGCCGCGGCCCCCTCGACGAGCTCCTCCGGGGCGCCGGGTTTCCCTCCGAGGAGGAGCTCGCCCGGATCCCCCGGCTCCCGGTCCACGCCCGGGTCCTCGAGCTGCCCACCCCGGCCGGGCGGGTACGGGCCCTGGCGGTCTGGGAGGACCCAGGGTCGCCGGCCCTGCTGCACCAGGAGCTGCGTTCCCGGATCGAGGGATCGTTTCTCGGAGAGCTCGCGGCGAGCGCCGCCGAGCTGGTGGAAGACGACGTCGACCGCGCGGAAGCGGGGGGCGAGGTCGCCGCGGACCATCCCGCCGGGGTCCATCTCGTCGCCTTCGACCGGCTCGAACGGGGTCCGGAAGCCGTGGCCGCCTTCGGCCTGCGCGCCGTCTCCCCCACCGATCCCGCTCTTCGACCGACCGTCGCCGCCCTGCGCCACGAGGCCCGCCTGCTGGGGTTGGATTTCGTCCCGGAGGACCCCTCGGAGGCCTACGCCGCGTCCCTGGCCGCCCCCACGCCCCTGGTTCGGGCGGTGGAGGGGCGCCTTCGCCGGGAAGGGGTCGGCGACCTCTGGGGGCTGCAACCGGGGGCCCCCGCCCAGCGACTCTTGTCCGCCATCCACGACGCCGCCCGAGCCGCTGGTACCGAGGCCGGGCCCGGGCGGACGTTGGATCCCGAGGCCCCGCCGACCCCGGCCACCATCGACGAGGTCGAGGCCTTTCTGGTTCCCCGGGTCGCCGAGGCGATCCGCTGGATCCCCCCGATGGCCTTCCAAGGGCTCTGTGACCTCTGCGGCGTCGTCGCGAGCCGCGCCCTCGGGAAATCGGTGGAGTGGGGGGTCTGCGCCCCTCCCGGCGCCCTCTCGGAGGAGAACGACGGGGCCGGTGCCGCCGGTGGGGCGGCGGAAAAGAGCCACGACGACGACGATGGCTTCGTGCCTCCCCCGGTGGTCCGCTTCCGAGGCGCCGCCGGGGAGGGGGAGCGCTGGCGCTTCGTCGACCTGGGCCGGGAGGTCCTCCGCTGGTGCGTGATGCCCCTGGCCCCCGGAGAAACGCCCCCCGGGCTCGGCGCCTGGGTTGCGGACGTCTTCCGCTGACCCGACGGACCGGGCCCATGCCCGTCGGCCCCCGCTACCAGCCCGAACCCCGCTTCCCCGACCTGGGCGAGGCGTTCTCGGACCCGGTCACCCCCGCCCGCTTTCCCGAGCACCGACTTCGCTTCCGGAACGACCTATGGGCAGGCCGGGTGGGCCTCGACCTCCTGGACGACGCCGAGTGGATCGACCATTTCGGCCGGTTCGCCCCCCTCCCGGACAACATCGATCCCCCCCGGGCGATGCGCTACCACGGGCATCAGTTCGGGGCCTACAATCCGGAGCTCGGGGATGGCCGGGGATTTCTCTTCGCCCAGCTCCGGGAGGCGGACGGCGGGCGCCTCCTCGACCTGGGGACCAAGGGCAGCGGTCGCACCCCCTACTCTCGGAGCGGCGACGGGCGGCTGACCCTGAAGGGTGGCGTCCGGGAGATCCTGGCCGCCGAGATGCTCGAGGCGCTGGGCGTCTACACGTCGAAGGCCTTCAGCCTGATCGAGACCGGGGAGCAGCTCGTCCGGGGGGATGAGCCCTCCCCCACCCGGTCCTGCGTGCTCGTGCGCCTCAGTCATTCCCACGTGCGCTTCGGGACGTTCCAGCGGCATGCGGCGGAGAACGCCCCAGATCGGCTCCAGGCGTTGGTCGACCACGCCGTCGAGCTCTATTTCCCCGAGCTCGTCGATGCCCCGGACCGGCCCAGCGCCTTCCTCCAGGAGGTCGTGCGCCGGAGCGGATGCCTCGTCGCCTCCTGGATGGTGGCGGGCTTCGTCCATGGGGTCCTGAACACGGACAACATGAACGTGACCGGGGAGAGCTTCGACTACGGTCCCTGGCGGTTTCTGCCCACCTACGACCCGGGATTCGTCGCCGCCTACTTCGACCACGGTGGCTTCTATGCCTACGGCCGACAGCCCCGGGCGGTCGCCTGGAACGTGAGCCGGCTGGCGGAAACGCTGCTGCCCATCGCCAGGGAGGCGGATCTCGAGGCCGCCCTAGAGGGCTTCGTCCCCGCCGTCCAAGACGCCTACCGTCGGAAGGCGCTTCGGCGCCTCGGCCTCGGGAGCGCGGGCGATTCGGCGGAGGACGACGCGACCGTCGAGGCCCTCCTCGCGTTCCTTCGGGACAGCGAGGTCGACTATGCCCAGGTCTTCCACGACTGGTGGGGCGGTGCGGCGAGCGAGGCCCGAGCGCGGGAAAGCCCCGCCAGCAGCCACTACCGAGGTCCGGCCTTCGAGGCCTTCCGCCGGCGCCTGGACCGGCATGTGGCCTCGGACCCGGAACGTCTCACCGATCCGCACTTCCAGCGAGATCACCCACCGCTCCTCCTCTTGCCCCAGGTGGAGGAGGTGTGGGAGGCCATAGCCCGTCGGGACGACTGGTCCCTGCTGAACGAGAAGGTCGCCGAGATCCGCGCCGCCGGTCGCGTGCTCGGGCTGGGCGACCCGGGAGACGACGGACCGTGAGCGGTGGTGGTGGCGAGAACAGGCGGACGGGCCGGGGGCCGATGG
>DAPKRP010000912.1:0-3391 GCA_031800515.1 Polyangiaceae bacterium LLY-WYZ-14_1
GACGGACCTCTGGGCGGGGCACGCGGTGGGCCACGTCCTCGAGATGGAAGGCCGGGTGGACGAAGGCATCCGATGGCTTCGAGGGCTCGCCGCCCACACCGGGTCCTGCAACAACCTGCGCTTCCACGTCCACTGGCACGAGGCCCTGTTCCACCTGGCCCGGGGAGACCACGACGCCGCCCTCGACCTGTACGACCGGGCGGTACGGGTCGAGGCAACCGACGACTACCGAGACCACTCGAACGGGGTGACCCTGCTCTGGCGGCTCGAACGGGAAGGGGTCGACGTGGGAGACCGCTGGGAGGAGCTGGCCGAGATCGGAGCCGCCCGCCGGAACGACCCGTCTCTGGCCTTCGCCGTGGTCCACTACGGCGTCGCCCTGGTGGGGGCCGGCCGATTCGCCGACGCCCGACGGCTCGCGGATGACGCGGCGCCGAACGACGGGCTCCCTCCGACGACGACCGTCCCCGAGGCGGGGGAACGGACCCAGACGCGCCTCTCCCGGGAGCTCGCCCGCCCGATCGTTCGGGCGTTCCTGGCCTTTGCCGAGGGACGCCCCGGGCTGTCGGTCGCGCTCCTCCATCCCCTTCGCCATCGGATCCAGCAGCTCGGCGGGAGCCACGCCCAACGAGACGTCTTCCACCAGTTCCTGGTGGACGCGGCTCTCGCCGCCGGGGACCCTGCCGTGGCCCGGCAGGTGCTGGACGAGCGGGCGGCGAACCGGTCCGGGCCGAACGCCTTCGACAGCGACCGCCGCGCGGCGATCCTGGCGTCGGCGACCCTCGGGCCGACGGCCTCCATCGCCTCCGCCGGCTGACCGCTGCGGCGACGGGACGCGGCCCCTCGGACTAACCCGCGCAGACGGCGAGGCGTCCGCCGCCATAGGCGCCCAGGGACAGGCTGAAGTCGACCCGGTGGGCCGGGCTGGCCAACACCGCGGCCCACGCTTCCGGCGCGGCCTCCCGGGGAGCGAACAGCCCGGCGAGGCGGACGCGAAAGGCCTTCGACGGGAAGAGCCCGGAGCAGACGTTGGCGACCTCCGCCAGATGGTCCCGCATCTCGCCGTCGACCTCCCCCGCCTGGAGCCGTTCCGCGAGGCCCCCGGGGGGGAGCATGGCCAGGGCGGCGCTCGCCCGGACCGCTAGCTCCCGATCCAAGAGCATCGCGCCGAAGGGAGTGTCCTCACCCTTGAGGTAGTAGGCGCGAAAGGCCTCGTCGGCGGACAGGGGGGGCTTGACCCGGTCCGCGCCGGCGGCGACGCCGAGCAGGTCTCGAAAGAGCGCGGCGACGTCCTGGGTCGCCGGGAGGGGGTTCGGACTCGTCATCCCGTGGTCACCCCAGGATCGGCGAAAGGGTCGCCTTGAGGGCGTCCGGGGTGAAGGGCTTCGTCAGCAGGAACGCCGCACCCGCTTCCGTAGCCCTGGCCCGCTGTTCGGGAGAGCCCTCGGTGGTGACGAAGCCGAAGCGCACCCGAAGCCCGCGATCACCGAGGGTTTCCAGGAGCTCGATGCCGGTCATCTCAGGCATGTTCCAGTCACAGATGACGAGGTCCGGCTTCGCCGTTTCGATCGCGTCGAGGGCGGCGGCACCGGAGTCCGCCTCCTGGACGTCGACGGAGAAGCCCGCCTGCCGGAGACCCCGCCGCAGGATCATCCGCATCGCTTTGCTGTCGTCGACTACGAGCACCTTCATCGTCGCGTCCTCCTGTGGGTGAGGTTCGGGGGGATCCGGGACGGGCCCGGGTCCGCGTCAAGCGGCCTGCTCCGGACGCTTCTCGGAGAAGCTCGGGTGGCGGAAGACGGGGGTTCTTCCGGCCCGGGAACGATGGAACAGCCGGTCCACTTCCGGCGTCGCTTCCGTGCTGCCCAGGACGAGCACGCCCGACGGCGCGATCACCTGCCGCACCCGCCGGAGGATCTCGTCCCGGGTCGACGGCCGAACGTAGATGAGCACGTTGCGCATCAGCACGAGGTCGCAGGCGCCGACCTCGGACCAGGGGTGCAGCAGGTTCAGGCGGTGGAAGGCGCAGCGTTCTCTCACCCGGTTCGAGACGACCCAGCCACCCCCCGACGCCCGTCGGAAGTATCGGTCCCGGAGGTCGTCGGGAACGCCGCGGCGGACCTCCGCGCCGCTGTAGTGTCCGTCCTGAGCGCGCTGTAACGCGGTCCGGCTGTAGTCCGTCGCCAGGATCGTCACCTCCCAGGAGACGAGCTCGGGGAACCGTTCCAGCAGCAGCATCGCCAGGGAATAGGGTTCCTGCCCCGTCGAACAGGCCGCCGACCAGAGCCGCAGACGCCTCTCCCGGCGACGTGCCTCGACGAGCTCCGGGAGGACGAAGTCGGCGAGGTCGTCGAAGACCGTCGGGTCGCGGAAGAAGCTGGTCTCGTTGGTGGTCAGGGCGTCGACGACGGTGTCGATGAGATCCCGCCGTCCGCCCCGGCGGAGGGTGCTGACCAGATGGGAAAGACCCTCGTAACCGAGGTGGCTGGCCACCGGCTCGAGCCGGGCTTCGACCAGGTAATGCTTGTCGTCGCCCAGGTCGATACCCGCCTCGTCCAAGGCCAGCCGCCGGATCGTGTCGAAGTCCGTCGGGTCCAACATCAAGGCTTCCAGCTTCCTCGCCCGGGGACGCTCACCGCAGCGCCGATCGGGAGACTAGGGCCAAGGCGGGCAAGCACCGCGGCGGCCAGCTCACCGAGCGGGAGGATCTCCGTCGCGAGCCCGGCCCGGGCGACCTGTCCAGGCATCCCCCAGACCACCGAGCTCGCCTCGTCTTGAACCAGCACGCCGCCGCCGACTTCGACGATGCGTCGGCTGCCGGCGAGCCCGTCCTGACCCATGCCGGTGAGGACGACGCCCAAGGTAGCGGCGCCGAAGTGACTCGCCGCGGCGTCGAAGAGCACGTCGACGGCGGGCCGGCAGGAATGCACCGGCGGCTCCTGATGGAGCCGCGCGGTGAGCCGCGGCCCGAGGCTGCGAAGAGCGAGGTGCTGGTCCCCCGGGGCCAGCAGGACGAGCCCCGGCTCGAGGGGCTGACCGTTCGCCGCCTCGCGCACGGTGAGCTGGCACTCCCCGTCGAGGCGTCGGGCCAGCAGTCCGGTGAAGGAGGCCGGCATGTGCTGGACCAGCAGCACCGGCACGGGACAGTCGCCGCCGAGCCCCCGAAGGAAGGCGGCGAGGGCGTTCGGCCCACCGGTAGAGGCGCCCACCACCAACACCTCCGGCCGGACGTGGCGGATCGGGCGCAACGCCGGGACCACCGGCACCGGCACGGGGAAGTCGGGGGTTGCTTCCGCGGCGATGGTCCGGGCGACGCCCTCGAGCAGCTTCGGCACGAGCCGATTCCGGATCTCCGTCGCGAGCCCGGCCCGGGCGACCTGTCCAGGCATCC
>DAPKRP010000913.1:0-1884 GCA_031800515.1 Polyangiaceae bacterium LLY-WYZ-14_1
CCGTCGACCTGCTGGGCCGCGCCTTCGCCGAGATCAAGGCCTGCGTGGTCGACCCCACCCGCCAACCCGACCCGGCGCTGTTCGCCCGCATTCGGAGCCTGGCGGGGATGCCGGACGCCCCGTCGGCACCGACGACGGGGATGAACGGGGTCAACGGCCACGCCGCCCCGGCAGCACCTCCGCCGGCGCTGAACGGCGTCTCCCATCCCGCCGGGGCCTCGGCGGAGGCCCGCGCCGGGACGGAGCAGGTCGCGGATCCCGAGGTCGACGAGGCGGCGAGCGCCCTCCTCACGGGCTTCGCCAGCGGCGACGACGACGAGCTCTCCGCCCTCCTCGACACGGTCGGGGGCCCGGCGGCCTCCCAGCCCGGGGAGCAGCGCGCCAAGGACGAGCTCGGGACCCTTCGGGAGGACGACGGAAGCGAGGGGCGGGTCTTCATGAAGGGAGAGCTCCAGCCCGGGCTGCTCTCGGACCTCATCCAGCTCTTCGCCCAGAACCGGGAGACCGGTCGGCTCCTGATCGAATCCCCCCAGGGGAAGGCGTCCCTGTTCCTCACGGACGGGCAGATCGTCGACGCCGAGTGCGGTGGCGAGGTCGGGGAGAAGGGCTTCTACAACCTGATGCAGATCCGGGAGGGGCGGTTTTCCTACCAGCGGGGCACCCCCGCCCAGAACGTCCGCATCTACCGGAAAACCCAGCATCTCATCATGGACACGCTCCGGCTCATCGACGAGTCGGCCTAGGAAGGAGGAGCGCACGGATGGCGAAAACACCTCTTTCCTCCCCCGCCGAGACGACGAAGGCGCCCTCCCCGGGAACCGGGGCAAGCGATGCCCCGGCCGCCGCGGCGAAGCGTCGGGCCCGCCGGGAGCCCGTCACCTGCCTGGTCTGGCTCGAGCCGATCGGCGGCGGCGAGGGCGGGGCGGTGGCCCGCGCCGTCGACCTGTCTCCCCGCGGCGTCGGCCTGGTCATCGCTCGTCCCCTCGGGAACGGCGATGGGGTCGTCGTCGAGCTTTTGATCACCCCCACCAAGATCCGGCTTCGGACGACCGGACGGGTCGTCCACAGCACCCAGATGGACGAGGACCATTGGCGCATCGGAGTCCGATTCGACCATCCCCCGGTCCTGGTCGACGAGGTTTCCTCCGAGGAGTGATGGCGCGATGCCCTACTTGAACGTGAAGGAACGCGTGCTCGAGGCGAAGGTCGTCTACTACGGCGCCGGTCTCAGCGGAAAGACCACCAACCTCGAGCAGATCAAGGCGGGTGCCACGAACGACGGCCGGGTCGGCGAGATGATGTCGCTGAACACCGACGGCGACCGGACGCTCTTCTTCGACTACCTGCCCTTCGAGCTCGGCAAGCTGAACGGGCTGGACGTGAAGGTCCAGCTCTACACGGTGCCGGGTCAGACGAAGTACGCCGAGACCCGGCGCCGGGTCCTCGCGGGAGCGGACGGCGTCGTCCTGGTGCTCGACTCCCAGGCGGGCGCCCTCGACCGCAACAAGCAGACGGTCAACGACCTCTACGAGCACATGCGGGCGAACAACCTGGACCCGGCCGGGACGCCCATCCTCGTCCAGCTCAACAAGCGCGACCTGCCGACGGCGATGGACGCGGACGCCCTCCGGCGGGAATGCGGCGTCGCCGCCCTTCCCTACACCGAGGCCGTCGCCTGCGATGGGAAGGGGGTCTTCGAGACCCTCCGGGTCGCCTGCAAGATGGTGCTCGAGTCGATCAAGGGCTCGGCGCGGGATGGGCAGACCGGGAAGGTCGCCGCCGGCCAGGGCAGCGGTCTCGACGGGCAGAAGATGCACGACGAGCTCCGTCGCCACGTGGGCCCGGACGGCCTGCCCCTCCCGGCGGCGGCGCAACCCGCCAGCC
>DAPKRP010000914.1:0-1697 GCA_031800515.1 Polyangiaceae bacterium LLY-WYZ-14_1
GCGCCGCCTCCGCCGCCCCGGGGGAGAACCCCGGAGGCCCCGTCGCGCCTTCTTCGGGAGTCCAGACCGCGCCCCCCGGCCGGGGCGGGGTCTCCCGCTTCGGCACGGTGACCCTGTCGGCGGGCTTCAACCCCGACCCCCACGTCGTCGAGGGCACGACCAGCGCCGACCAGCTGGCGAGCCAGCTCTCGCCGGAGTGCGAAGGCTACGTCGCCCGAACGCCGGACCACGTCTTCGTCGCGGCCACCGCCTTCCCGTCGATGCGCCTCCTGGTCAACGGCGGCAGCGTCGACACGACCCTGGTCGTCCGGCGTCCGGACGGCTCCTTCCTGTGCGACGATGACGGCGCCGGGGCCCACCAGCCCCTGATCAGCGGGACCTTCGCCCCGGGAAGCTATCGGATCTGGGTGGGGACCTTCGAAGGCGGCCAGGCCATCGCCTACCGCCTCGGCTTCACCGAGCTCCCGAACGTCTCGCTCTCCGGGGTGGGCTCGCCGGGGCCTGCCCTCGCCGCGGACGGGGAGGCGAACTTCGGCAGTATCGCCCTGTCCCCGAGCTTCATGCCCGACCCCCACATCGTGCGAGGTCAGTCCGGCGGCGCCGTCGATGCGGCGACCCTGGCGGAGGATTGCCGCGGGTGGATCAGCGAACGGCCGGATCATCTCTTCGTCGCCGAAGCCCCCTTCGAAGGGCTCCGGGTGGTGGTCAAGTCGGACGCGGACACCACCTTGGTGCTCCGCAAGCCGGACGGGACCTACCTCTGCGACGACGACAGCGGCGGTGATCGGAACCCCATGTTGGTTGCCGACCTGCCCGAAGGCGCCTACCAGATATGGGTCGGCAGCTTCGAACGGCAGGACAACGCCCCCTACGAGCTCGGCCTGAGCGAGCGCCCGGGCGCCAGCCCCGCCGCCCTCTAGTACGAGCAGGCTGCTGATCTCGACCGCCCTCTTGCTGCCGTGTCCGTCTTCGGTGCCGTCGTCGGTCTCGCGTTCTTGCTCTCGGTGCTGTCCATCTGGCCGGCGACGCCGATCGTGAGCATGCCCCCCCGGCGAGCGGTGCTCGGAACCGGGGGCCTCGCCGGCGCCCTCATCGGCTTTCCTTACCTCTTCGGCGGCTTCTGCCTGCTCCCGCCGAGCGCCCTGATGCTGGGGGTCCTCGCCTGGGCGCTGGTGGACGCCGGGCGACCCCTCGCGACGGTCTCGTCGGCCCGGCGCCTGATGCTCGCCTCGCTTCTGGTCGTGCCGACGGGGGTCGCCCTCGCCCAGGGGCCTACGGCCCTCGCCGGATGGTGGTGGGAACCGGATCTCCCGGCGGTGGCCCAGGCCGAGCCCATCGAAGGACCCTGCGGCTGGGTCGTCGCCGGCCGGCTCCTCCAGGACCCCGGCGTCGAGCGGGCCATGCGATCCTGCGGGCGCCTGCTTCTCGTCGAGGAGCGCGGGGACGACCTCTACGCCACCCGCACCGTGGAAGGACTGTCCTTCGAGACCCGGGGCGACCGGGGCGCCCTCGAACGGCGGCCCGGCTGGCGGCAGGCTCGGGGTCGCCTCGCCGCCCCTCCCGCCGTCGACTTCGCCTCCGGGGTGGGCACGGCCCTCGTCGCCTTTCTCGTCGGCGTCTTCGTCGCGCGGCGTTTCCGGCGCTACGCCGCCCCGCGTCCGGGACGGCCCCCCCTCGGCCCGACCCCGTAGCGTGCC
>DAPKRP010000915.1:0-1968 GCA_031800515.1 Polyangiaceae bacterium LLY-WYZ-14_1
GGGAGCCCCCGCGTCCGCCGAGGCGGGAGCCGCTTCACCGCCCTTTCCGCTCGGCGCCACGTTCGCCACCTAACCCGCCGATCCGGCGGCGTCGAGGGGGCACACCGGCCAGCGTCCTCCGGGCCGTCCGAGCCCCCGCCCTTGCGAAGCCGGGCTGCGGGTACGATGGTGCCGAAGACAGCAGGAGGCGCCATGAAGAAGCTCGAACGTGAGGTCTGGATCGTCGCTGCGAAGCGCACCCCATTCGGCGCGCTGGGCGGCGCCCTCAAGGGCCTGAGCGCGACCGAGCTGGCCACCCACGCCGGCAAGGCGGCGCTGGCCCAGAGCGGCGTCTCCCCGGACGAGGTCGATCACGTGATCGTCGGCAACGTCCAGCAGACGAGCCCCGACGCGCCCTACATCGCGCGCCACGTCGGGCTCGGGGCGGGTCTTCCCATCGAGACGCCGGCGCTCACGATCAATCGGCTCTGCGGGTCGGGGTTCCAGGCGGTGATCAACGCGGCGGAGCAGATCCTGCTCGGGGACGCGCGGGCGGTGCTCGCTGCGGGAACCGAAAGCATGAGCCAAGCCCCCCACGCCATCTGGGGCATGCGGGACGGGGCGGCGAAGTTCGGCAAGCCACCGACGCTCGTCGACACCCTCTGGGAGGCGCTGACGGACAGCTACGCGGGCTGCCCGATGGGCGTGACCGCCGAGAACCTCGGCGCCCGTTACGGGATCACCCGGGAACAGGCGGACGCCTTTGGCCTCCGCTCGCAGCACAAGTGGGCCGCCGCCCGGGACGCCGGCGCCTTCGCCGACGAGATCGCCCCCGTCGAGATCAAGACCCGGAAGGGCGTAGCGACCGTGGACACGGACGAGCATCCCCGTCCGGACACGACGCCGGACGGCCTCGCTCGGCTGCGGCCGGTCTTCAAGGAAGACGGCCTGGTGACGGCGGGGAATGCCTCCGGCATCTGCGACGGGGCAGGTGCGCTCGTCGTCGTCGACGGGGCCTGGGGGAAGGCACGTGGTCTCACCCCACTGGCCAAGCTTCTCCAATGGGGGGTCGCCGGGGTGGAGCCCGAGGTGATGGGCATCGGCCCCGCCCCGGCGATCCGGAAGGCCCTCGACCGGGCCGGGGTCGGGTTCGGCGACGTGGACTGGTTCGACGTGAACGAGGCGTTCGCCGCCCAGTGGCTCGCCGTCCAGAAGGAGCTCGAGCTACCGGAGGAAAAGAGCAACCCGAACGGGGGCGCCATCGCCCTCGGTCACCCTCTCGGGGCCTCCGGAGCCCGCATCACCGCCAACCTCGTCTATCAGCTGCGCCGCACGGACACCCGGGTCGCCGTGGGCGGTGCCTGCATCGGTGGGGGCCAGGGGATCGCCCTCGTCCTCGAGCGGGCCTGAGTCGAGACGGCGGCGGCTCTTATCGAGCTACCCTCGATATCTGCTGGCCCGACCGGGTCTGGGCTCTCATGCTGACGGGGTGGCTCACCGGCCCTCCTCCCCCCGGGGGTCCCTCCGCGGCGGCCCTGGCGACGCCCCCGACGGGGATCCCCCCGGGGACCGTTCCCGCGGAAAGGGATCACGCCCTCGCCGCGCCCGGACCCGTTCTCCCGAAGAAAAGCGGCATCGGATCCTGGCCGCTGCCCAGGAACTGTTCCGGGAGCGCGGCTACGGAGAGGTGACGGCGGCGGAGATCGCCCGGGAGGCCGAGGTCTCGGAGGGCATCGTCTTCCACCACTTCGGCTCGAAACGCGGGGTGCTGGCGGCGGTGTCGGCCGCCTACGGAGCCGACCTGGCCCGGGCGATGTTCGCCGGCATCCTGCCCGGGGGCTCACCGGACGTCCGGGACATCATCGAACGGGTCTTCGACTTCGTCGAGGCCAACGGCAACCTGCACCAGCTGCTCGTCCTGGTGCAGGACCCGGCGGACTGGAACGAGGCGCTCCAGTCGAATCGGGCGGTCATCATCGCCGCCCTGGC
>DAPKRP010000916.1:0-2428 GCA_031800515.1 Polyangiaceae bacterium LLY-WYZ-14_1
CCGCTCCCCCCGGCGGACGATGAGGTGCCCCCGGAGCCCTCGCCCCGGCGGCCCCAGGGAGAACCCCGGGGGCTCCCGCTTCCCACGGAGGCTGCTCCATCGGACGGAGAACGGCTGCCTACGGAGCAGGAGGCGGAGGTCGAGGAAGAGCGCCCGGGCCCCCCGCTCCAGACCAGCGACCCGACCCTCTACGACACCGAGGAACGCTTCGCCGCGCCGAACCCGATCTTCACCGTCCACGGGTACCTCCGGACCCGGCTCGAGCTCCAAGACCGGTTCACCCTCGGCCGGGGCAATGACTCGGATCCGGACTTCGTGACGGCGAGCCTCCCGGGTTCCGACCAACCCCTCGGCGTCGCTCCGTTCTCCCAGTTCCGCTTTCCCGTCGACGAAAACGCCAGCGGGGGCTTGCTCTACGCGAACATGCGATTCCGGATCGAGCCGACCTTGTCCCTCGGCGAGCACGTGCGGCTCCATGCCCAGTTCGACGTCTTCGACAACGTCGTCCTCGGCGGCGCCGAGGCCCGAGCCGTCTACGACCCCTTCGAGGGGTTCACCACCTCGGCCCGGGAAGCGGCGATCGTGCCGAAGCGAGCCTGGGCGGAGGTCACCGGCCGGGGCATCGGCCAGCTTCGCTTCGGCCGGATGGGCTGGCACTGGGGCCTCGGTTTGCTGGCGAACGGCGGCGACGGGATCGACGACGACCTCCAGACCGACATCGACCGGGTCATGGCCATCACGAAGCTCGCCGGGCTCTACTGGATGGCGAGCTGGGACTTCGTCAACGAGGGCATCGTCAGTCAGCGCGGCCTCGACCTGCAGGTGCCGCCTCTCGACGCCAACGAGGGAGACGACATCACCCAGTTCACCTTCGCGGTGGCCCGGCGTCTGTCCACGGAGGACCGGCTGGCGACCATCGCCCGGGGCGACGTCGCCTTCGAGGGCGGCGCCCTCTTCGTCTATCGGTCGAATAGCCGGGTGTTCCGCCTGGACGATTCCGCCGTCGGGGAGATCCCGGAGCCCGACGACGTCGTCGACACGCAGCCGACGATCCGGGGCTACGAGGCGTTCATCCCCGATGTCTGGGCGCGGCTCTCCGTCGGGCCCCTGCGCTTGGGCATCGAGGCGGCGGCGGTCTTCGGTACCTTGGAGCAGGCGGTCTCCGCCTTCGACGAGGACGACGAAGGCCGGGACTATCTGCTGCGGCAGTACGGGGTGGCCTTCGAATCCGAGGTCCGGCTCCTCGACGATGCCCTCGGCATCTATCTCGACCTGGGCTTTGCCAGCGGGGACTCGGACACCACCGGGGGAGACGACGGGGACCCGACCAACACCCGGGGGCTCGCCCTCCAGAACGACCTCTTCACCCAGGATGGGAGCTCGGACGTGGTGTCGACCTACGTCTTCCACCCGAACTACCGCATCGACCTGATCCTCTGGCGGACGATCATGACCCGGGTCGCCGGGGCCTATTACTTCAAGCCGGGGGTGAGCTACGACTTCCTCAAGAGCCCCTTCGGCGAGCTCCTTCAAGCGCGTCTCGACTTCGTCTGGTCCCGGGCCTCGAACCCGGCCCAGACCTACGACGGGCGGGAGGCGGACCTCGGCGTCGAGATCGATGTTCGTCTGACCTACCGCAGCGAGGACGGTCCCGAGATCTGGGATGGGTTTTACGCATCCCTGATGTACGGCATCCTGTTCCCCCTCGAGGGTTTGAACACGAGCCCGGGTGTGGAGGACATCGGCCTCGACAACGCGCAGACGGTGCGGCTTCTGCTCGGCGTTCAATACTGATACGGGCACCAGCGGTCGGTCCCCTCTGCCGGGACCTTCGAGTCGGGCGGTCGGGCAGCCCGAGGCAACCCGTCGCGACCCCGGCCGATGACGGTGAGTGACCCTGATGAGCGCGAAGGCACGGACCGTCTTCACCTGCCAGACCTGCGCGGCTACGTCCCCCCGCTGGCTCGGCCGGTGCCCCAGCTGCGGGACCTGGAACAGCCTGGTGGAAGAGCTCGTGCGCCCCGGCACGGGGTCCGGGGGGCCGGGGGCTCGCCGCCGGGGCGGTGTCGCCCAGGCCCGTGGCGGGACGAGCCCCCCACCGGCCCCCCGGGACGCCGGCCTGGCCGCCGCCCGTGGGGTGGTCTCCCTGGGCGAGGTCCCCTCCGACGACGCGGCCCGGATACCCACCGGGATCGCCGAGGTCGACCGGGTGCTCGGCGGCGGCTTCGTCCCCGGCGGGGTGGTGCTTCTCGGCGGCGAGCCCGGGGTCGGCAAATCCACCTTGGTGCTCCAGACCCTGGCCGCCCTGGCCGTCGCGGGACGCCGGGTGCTCTACGCCACCGGTGAAGAAAGCGCCGCGCAGGTCGCCCTCCGGGGTCGGCGCCTGGCCGCCTCCGGCGTCGACGCGGTCCAGGTGCTCGCCACGACG
>DAPKRP010000917.1:0-2422 GCA_031800515.1 Polyangiaceae bacterium LLY-WYZ-14_1
CGGTCACCTTCGAGGAGACGCTCTGATGACCCCCCACCCCGGTATCGACCTGACCCACCCGACGGACGCCTTCGACCATCCCCGCTGGCGGGGCGTGGCCCGACCCTACGACGAGTCGGACGTTCGGAAGCTCCGCGGATCCGTCCGCATCGAGCACACCCTGGCCCGTCGTGGCGCCGAAAAGCTCTGGCGCCTCATGGACGAGATGCCCTACGTCAACGCCCTCGGGGCGCTCACCGGGGGCCAGGCGGTGCAGATGGTACGCGCCGGACTGCAGTCGATCTATTGCTCCGGCTGGCAGGTCGCCGCCGACGCCAACTCGGCGGGAATGACCTACCCGGATCAAAGCCTCTACCCCGTCGACAGCGTGCCCAAGCTGGTCAAGCGCATCAACGCGGCGCTGCTCCGGGCCGACCAGATCGACGCCGCCGACGGCCAGGTGACCCGGGACTGGCTCGTGCCCATCGTCGCCGACGCCGAAGCGGGCTTCGGCGGTCCCCTGAACGCCTTCGAGCTCATGAAGGCCATGATCGAAGCCGGGGCCGCCGGCGTTCATTTCGAGGACCAGCTGTCCTCGGAGAAGAAGTGCGGCCACCTCGGCGGGAAGGTGCTCATCCCCACCCAGCAGCACGTCCGCAGCCTGATCGCCGCCCGCCTCGCCGCCGACGTCGCCGGGGTGCCCACCGTGCTCATCGCCCGTACCGACGCGGATAGCGCGAAGCTGATCACCTCCGACGTCGACGAGCGGGACCGGCCGTTCTTGACCGGGGAGCGCAGCCCGGAGGGTTTCTTCCGGGTGAAGAGCGGGATCGAGCCGGCCATCGCCCGGGCCAAGGCCTATGCCCCCTACGCGGACCTGATCTGGTGCGAGACCTCCACCCCGGATCTCGGCGAGGCCAAGCAGTTCGCCGAGGCGGTGCTCGGCGAGTTCCCGGACAAGCGCCTCGCCTACAACTGCTCCCCCTCCTTCAACTGGAAGCGCAACCTGGACGAGGACACGATCGCCCGCTTCCAGCAGGAGCTTGGGGCGATGGGCTACAAGTATCAGTTCGTCACCCTCGCCGGGTTCCACGTCCTGAACCACGCGACCTTCGAGCTCGCTCTGGACTACAAGGGCCGGGGGATGGCCGCCTACTCGGAGCTCCAGCAAGAGGAGTTCGCTGCCGAGAAGTACGGCTACACGGCGACCCGGCACCAGCACGAGGTGGGCACCGGCTATTTCGACGCGGTGACCCAGCTCGTCTCCGGTGGGGCCAGCGAGACGACGGCGCTCTCCGAGAGCACCGAGACCGCGCAGTTCACCCGGGCCTGACGCGAACCCGGGCCCCGACCCGAGCCCCGCGTCACGGAGCTTCCGGGATCGGGGCCGTCGGGACGACCTCCAGCTGGCCGTCGTCGAAGAGCAGAAGCGACTGGGTGCCCGGCTGCCCCGAAAGCGGCGTCACCGCGATGGTGATCCATTCCCCCCGGGGCAGCTGCGGGTAGGTCGCTTCGAGGTCGGCCCCGAGGTCCAGGGCCGGGTCCGTGTCGAGGCCCCAGCGGGCCAAGAAAAAGGGAAACTCGGAGAACGGAGAGGCTCCCCCGAGGGAGACCACGGCGACGGCGACCTCCTCGGACGCGTCGAGGGCGTAGACGCCGACGACGGGAAACCTGGGCTCGAGATGCAGCAGCCGGAGCCCGACGTTGAGCTCCGGTTCTTCGAGGGGCCCTCGCCGGTCCCCCGCGTGGTCCAGGACGAGGTCGCCTTGGGCGTTCTCCCAGACGAAGATGGTGATGGGGCGCCGCCGGGGGCCGACCTCGCTCACCCGGAGGGGGCGCGCCGCGGCCACGACCTCCAAGGGTGGCCCCGGCCCGGAGGCGTCGACCAAGGCCAGGGGCAGGTCCTCGTCGATCTGGCTTCGGGAGAGGGGGAGCTCGACGAAACGGGTCGCCGTTCCCGCCGCTCCCGGGCTGCGCAGGCCCGTCCCCCGGCCGTCGAGGACCAGCGCCAGGGGCTCGCGTTCCGTGTTGGCCTGCAGGATCCGCAGCTCGAGCACGATGGACCCTGCGTCCTCGTCGTAGTCCAGGACGAGGGAGCAGGCCGGGACGAGGGAAAGCAGCCCGAGCACGGCGGCGCCTTTCTTGCCGGGCCCCTCGGGAGGACGCGGTGGGGTCACGCCGGGTCCTCCAGGCTGCCCGGCACCAGGGGATAGCAGCGACGATCGTCGTCCACCCCGAGAACGCACAGCTGGGCGGGCTCGACGTCCGGGCTGGGCGTCGTCGGCATCAGGATCGCGTCGGAGACGTCGTCCGGCGACCAGGGAACGGTACGACCCACCACCTCGACCGCCCGAGGGTCCGTCGCTTGGAAGTCGAACCCCCAATCCCGGGCGTCCAGGGGAAAGTCGCCGTAGGGACCGGCCCGTCCGGGGGGCTGGCCGAT
>DAPKRP010000918.1:0-3179 GCA_031800515.1 Polyangiaceae bacterium LLY-WYZ-14_1
GGGGGAGGGGCCGCTTCGGGGGTGCGGAGACGCTCTATCTCCTGCGCAGTCGGGGGACGACGGGCCGCGCGACGGCGGCGATCACCGTCCGCGGCCCGGGCACCCTGTCGGTCCGGATCGGAAGCCCCCGGGTCGGACACCAGGAGCTCATACTGCCCCTCGGCCCGGCAGAGCAGAGCGACGGCTGACCCGGCGGGGCACCCCCCGCAGAGCGCAGCGGCCTCAGATCTGGGCGAAGGCCTCGTCGGGGATCTCGAGGGGGCTCACGTCCCCGGCGACCAGGCTCTTCGCCCGGGCGGGGAGGTCGGCCAGGACGTTCCGCGCGAAGTAGCGCGCCGCGTGGAGCTTGCCGTCGTAGAAGGCCCGGTCCGCCGCATCCGCCTCGGACCGCTTCCGGCTGGCGATCTCCGCCTGCTCGAGGAGGAGCCAGCCGACGACGAGCTCGCTCATGAGCTCGAGAAACGCCTCCGCATGGAGGGGGACCCGAGCGACCTCCCCGGCCTGGAACCAGCCGAGGAACTGCATCGCCACCCCGCTCACCGCCTCTTGAGCGCCGCCGAGGAGGCGGACTTCTTCCCCGATGGCCTCGTGGCCCTTCTGGGCGGCGACGAAGGCGCCGAGGTCGCCGAGGAGGGCCTGGGTGTTGGCACCGCCCCGCTGTCCGAGCTTCCGACCGACGAGGTCCATCGCCTGGATGGCGTTCGTGCCCTCGTAGATGCTGAAGATCTTCGAGTCCCGGGCGTACTGCTCGACGGGGTAGTCCTCGAGGTAGCCGGCGCCGCCGTAGACCTGAATGGCCGCCTCCGCGATGCGGAAGGCCTGGTCCGAGGCGTAGGCCTTCACGATGGGGGTCAAAAGATCGACCTGGCCCTGGTGGTAGGCGGCTCGGTCGTCGTCCTGGCCGGCGAGCTCCTTCGCCCAGTCGCCGTGGAGGGCGACCTTGGCGATGAGCGCCCGGATCCCTTCGACCCGCGCCTTCATGTCGAGGAGGCTGCGGCGCACGTTCGGGTGCTGGATGATCGGGACCTTCGGGGCCGTCGGGTCCTTGAAGTCCTGGACGCTCGGTCCCTGTACCCGGTCCTTCGCGTACTCGAGGGCGTTCAGGTAGGCGGCGGAGGCCAGCCCGAGCCCCTGCACGCCCACCCCGATCCGGGCGTAGTTCATCATCTGGAACATCTGGCGGATGCCCCGATGTTCCTCCGAGCCGAGGAGCTCGCCGACGCAGCCGTCGTTCTCCCCGAACTGGAGCACGGCGGTGGACGAGCCGTTGATGCCCATCTTGTGCTCGATGGAGGCGACGGCGACGTCGTTCTCCTCCCCGAGGCTGCCGTCGTCGGCGATCCGTCGCTTGGGCACGGCGAAGAGGGACAGCCCCTTCGTCCCGGGGGGGGCGCCGTCGACGCGAGCGAGGACCAGGTGGACGATGTTGTCCGTCAGGTCGTGGTCCCCGCCGGAGATGTAGATCTTCGTCCCCTTGATGTCGTAGCGGCCATCCGGGCGCTTCTTCGCGCTGGTCACCGCGGCGCCGACGTCGCTACCCGCGGCGGGCTCCGTCAGGCACATGGTCCCCGCCCATTCCCCGGTGAACATCCGCCGGGCGAAGCGTTCCTTCTGGCCTTCGTCCCCGAAGGTCTCGATGAGGTCCGCCGCCCCGATGGTGAGCGCGGGGTACATGTTGAAGGCGGTGTTCGCCCCGCTCAGGAGCTCTTCGCTCATCATCTGAAGCACCGCCGGCGCCCCCTGGCCGCCATAGGCCTCGGGCGCCCCGAGGCTCTTCCAGCCCGCCTCGTAGAGCTTCTTCCAAGCTTCCCGGAAGCCCGCCGGCGTGCGGACCTGGCCGTCTTCGAGCCGGCAGCCCTCCCGGTCTCCGCTGCCGTTCAGCGGCCCGAGGACGTCCCGGGCGAACCGGTAGGTCTCGTCGAGGACCATGGCGACCTCGTCGGGCCCCCACTCGGCGTAGGTGGGGCGCTCGAGGAGCGCGCCGAGGCCGAGATGCTCGAAGAGGACGAAGCGCAGGTCGCGCAGATCGGCTCGGTACCAGTTCAGACCTTGGGACATGGATCACCTCCGGGTGGAGACAGGTTGCCTACCGATCGGTAGAGACGCAACGCGCCGCGTCAAGAGGAAACTCACATACCGTCGAGAGGTCCGGCCGGCGGGCGACACCACTCCCCCGGGGGGTGGCATGCACCCTTCGGACGACCCGGAGCCGGGATCTCCCCTGGTGGTCGCCCCCGGTAACCCATCGACATGTCTGTTCTTCCGAGGCTTGTTCCCCGCGTTCTCGTCCCCGCTTGGGTGGCCCTGCTCCTCGTCGCCCCGTCGACCGGCTGCGACGACGGGCGACGCATCATGATCGGGGAGCTCGACGCGGGCGTCCCCCCGGACGGCAGCTTCTTCGGGGGCGCCTGTACCATCGACGAGGACTGCCCCTTCAACTGGGCCTGCAATCCCCGGGGGATCTGCCTCGAGCGGGGGCGCTGCCTCGGCGACGAGGAATGCCCGGGGGGCCTGGTCTGCGGGTCCTCTTCGGCCCTCTGCATCCCGGAGGACGAGTGCCGAGAAGACGGCGACTGCGCCGAGGGGCTCGCCTGCAACGAGATCGACCGCTGCACCCCAGGGGGTCGCTGCGGCGAGACCGAGTTCGCCCTGTCCCCTCGCGCGCCGAACGTCCTCGTGCTCCTGGACCGGAGCAACAGCATGCGGGCGCCTTTCCGCGGCGCGTCGGAAACGTCCCGCTGGGTGGTGGCGAAGGACGCCATCGCCTCCCTCGTGGATGCCTTCGGGGACCAGGTTCGCTTCGGCCTGGCCGCTTTCAGCGGCTGCACGGGCTTTTCCTGTTCCCCGGGGTTCATCGAGATCGAGCCCGGGGATGCCACCGGCCAGCGGATCCAGGACCAGCTCGATGAGTGGGACGAATCCTTTCTCTGTTCCCGGACGCCCGCCGAGACCTCGACGGGGCTGACCCTCTACGGCTTCCGGGAGGAGCTCGCGATCACCGACCCGAGCCGGGCGAACTACGTCGTCCTGGTGACCGACGGAAAGGAAAGCGGGCCCTGCCAGCGCATCGTCGACGACCGCGTCATCGATGGGGCCGGCGCCGCCCGCTTCCTCCTCGAACGGGAGATCCCGGCCCGGACCTTCGTCATCGGCATCGGCATCGACGACGACGAGCTCGA
>DAPKRP010000919.1:0-1804 GCA_031800515.1 Polyangiaceae bacterium LLY-WYZ-14_1
CCTCCCGCCGACCGTGACCGAACCCCCGCGGGGCGCCGTGTCCCGCCGTCCACGGTGCCTCGGCGGAATGACACGCTGGCATCGGCGCCGGCGCTGCCCGGGTCAGTTCGGCAGCTCGGCTCCCCCGATCTCCCCCTTCGGGCGGATAGATCGCCCGGGATCGGCGTTGGTACGGGCGCTGCTTATCCCTCGGGCATGAGCGTCTCCGGCATGCCCGCCCACGATTCGACCGCCGCCCGTCCCCTGACCCTGGTTCGTTCCTCCGAATCCGTTCCCGGCGTCCTCGACGCGGGTCGGTTCAGCGAACGGGTCGACGCCCTCCGGCCGGAGCTCCGCCGCGCTGCCCTCCGCTTCGCGGGCAACGAGGCCGACGCCGACGACCTGCTCCAGGAGGCGGTGCTTCGGGCCTGGACCTTTCGCCGCGGCTTCGCCCCGGGGACCAACTTCCGGGCGTGGATGCACCGGATCCTCCGAAACGTCGGAATCACGGGTTTCCGACGTCGGCGGCGGGAGCGGGAGGCCCTCGACCGGCACCGCCAGGAGTCCGCGCTCTGGGAGGAGCTCCGCCTCGACGGGCCGGCGGTGGAGGCCGGGTCCGGCGTCGAAGCCGGGCTCGGCGACGAGCTCGCGGCGGCGCTCCAGGCGCTGCCGTCCCCCTACGCCGATACCGTTCGTCTCGTCGACGTCCGGGGGCTCAGCTACGAGGAGGCGGCGGAGCGCCTCGGCTGTCCCGTGGGGACCGTGATGTCCCGGCTCCACCGGGCCCGGCGCGCGCTGCGTCGACATCTCGAGGCGGCGCCGGTCGGGAAGGCGGCGTAAAAACTCGACAATACCGATGTGGGTTCTCGGTCTTGGCCGCTAAGTGGCCGGGAACGCTTGACCAAACCAGGGTCGATTTCTAGGTTCTGCGGGACAGGAGGCCCCGATGGCGAAGACGTACACGGACCTGCTCCAAGAGGTGAAGGGCGAGATCCGGCAGATCTCCCTGGAGGACCTGCATCGTCGAATGGAGGATGCCCGGTCCGGCCAGGCCGACCCGGTGACGCTGGTCGACGTCCGAGAAAAGGACGAATGGCGCCAGGGCTACGTCCCCGGCTCGGTCCACGTGCCCCGGGGCTTCCTCGAGATGCAGGTGGAGTCCCGTCTCCCGGACAAGAACGCGGAGATCGTCACGATGTGCGCGGGCGGTATCCGCAGCGCCTTCGCCGCCAAGGCGCTGGGGGAGCTCGGCTACAGGAACGTCCTCTCGGCGAATCCGGGCTTCACCCAGTGGAAGGACAAGGGCTACCCCGTCGAGCTTCCGGCGAAGCTCACCGACGCCCAGCTCGAACGGTATTCCCGTCACCTCCTGCTGCCGGAGATCGGGGAAAAAGGGCAGGCGGCGCTCCTCGACAGCCGGGTGCTGCTCCTCGGCGCCGGGGGGCTCGGGTCGCCGGCGGCGCTCTACCTCGCCGCGGCGGGGGTCGGGACCTTGGGCATCGTCGACAACGACGCCGTCGACGCCAGCAACCTCCAGCGGCAGGTGATCCACGGCACCGACCGGGTGGGCACCTCGAAGGTGGAGAGCGCCGCGAAGACCGTCGCCAACCTGAACCCGGACGTCCGGGTGGTCGCCTTCGACGAACGCCTCACCAGCGCGAACGCGGACCGGATCTTCGACTGGAAGGACGAGTCGGGACGGGGCTGGGACGTCATCGTCGACGGGCTGGACAACTTCCCGACCCGCTATCTGGTGAACGATGCCTCCGTCTGGAAGAACATCCCGGTGGTCCACGGGTCCATCTTCCGCTTCGAGGGGCAGGTG